>CAMNJD010000520.1 GCA_946540705.1 uncultured Ruminococcus sp.
CGCATTCGCGCCCCGCGCCCAGCGAAAATAAACGATAGGACACCGGATAAAGAGAAGATGACAAAAACAATCTGCTTCTAAATTCTGATTTACAGTAATAAGCTTCCGAAAACCAGTGTACTGAAAGATGCGCATAACGCTTCCGGAAAGCTTTAGAATAACGGCTGCCGGACGGCCTGCCGCTTCCGTGTCAGGCGAGCGCCCTGACAATGCTGTGTGCGGCAACATTGCCCTCGCCGACCGCCTTGGTATACTGATACGGTCTGCCGGTGCAGTCGCCGGCCGCAAAGACGTTTTTGAGGTTCGTTTCCTGATTGCGGTCAACTTTAATGTGGCCGTCCTCCGTTTCAAGCCCCGGGAGCAGCGTGTTCAGCGAGATCGCTGTCCGCAGGCAGAACAGCCCGTCCGCTTCGAGCGTTTCGCCGGTGCTGAGGGTCAGGCCGGTGAAGCGTTCCGTTCCCTGTACCGCCCGCAGCTTCTCTGTCCGGACGGTCACATTCGGCAGGTCGATGCCGCAGTCCTTGTAAAATGCGAACAGATCAATATGCTCTGCCAGCTCCGCGAGATAGGTGATCTCATGCTCCAGACGCTTGGCTGTGCAGATGACTGCGATGCGCTTGCCGCGGTAGAGCATGCCGTCGCAGGTCGCGCAGTAGCTGACGCCGCGTCCGACCAGCTCTGCTTCGCCGGGCAGTGTGCCGGCGGCGGCGATGCCGGTCGCGAGCAGCAGGGTCTTTGCCTCATAGAAATCCGGACCCGCACTGAGCGCATAGTGCGCACCCATCGGAATAATACTGTTGACGATCTGCTCCGTGACGGTCAGCCCCATCTGATCGGCATGCGCCTGAAACGCTGCTGCAAGGTCTGCGCCGGATACCGCAGGCATTCCGGGATAATTGTTGATCTGCTCGGCCTTTGCGACCTTCTCGCAGATCGGCTTTGCGCCGAACCAGATGATCTGCTTGCCGTGGATCTGCAAAGTGAGTGCGGCGGAGAGTCCCGCAGGCCCCGTGCCGATGATCGCTGCATCAAACATGACGTGTACCTCTCTTTTAGCCGGTTACATACTTATAATTTTCAGGATATTTTGTCACCTCAGCCTGATGATTCTGTTCGTCGAGCTTTTTTTTGACCTCCTCGGTGAAGGCATCCCGAACCATTGACTGCCAGCCGTTGTCCTCGCCTGCTGCCTCATAATATGCCAGGATCACATTGCCCGGGCCGTCCACGACGGTCATGTCGCCGGGCTGTCTTGCCTTGTCAAACGCCCACTTTGTCAGAGCCTCGCCGTAGGTCGTGCGGGAGGGCGTAAATCCGGTCACGACACCGCCGTTCGGATAGGTCAGGACGTCGGAGGAATACTCATATGCCAGCTCTGCAAAGGCCTCCGGCGTGCCGCCCGCTGCCTCGCATTCGCCGATCAGCTCCTCAGCGAATTCCTTTGCGCCGTCCGCACCGTCAAATTCCGCAGTTGTGAGCACAACCACACGGATATCGGCGGTTTTTTCCTCGTTCCGCGCCGGCTTATCCAGCATCATGACGACCTGCACGATGTTCTGCTCTGCGCGGTCAAGAATCAGAGTCGAATATCGTTTCGTGTCATCGCTTAGTGCCCATTCCTGCACCTCTGTCGAGAAATACGTGAGCAGATTGCTGGATCTGAGATTGCTGAGCTGCATCTGCGCTGTTTCCGCATCCTGCTTGATGACATTGTTCAGATAATTCTCGGCATAGTCATAGAATTCGGTGTCGTTCCTGCATTCGGAGAGCTCCTGTGCATATTGCAGCGCCTCATCGCGGGTCACGCCGGTATCCGTTTCGCTGTCCCCGGTGTCATAGGCAAAGGTGAAGCCGTAGAGTCCGGTGGTGAGAAAATCGTTTGTGTGCTGCGCGTAGTAGGTTTCGATCTCCTCATCGCTCACGGTGATGCTGTCGATCGTATCCCGCTGATAATTCTGTGCCAGATAGACCAGCTCGGTCGCCCGCTCGACATCCTCCCGCGTGACGCCCTTCTGATACTTTGACAGATCCTTTTCGCCTGCGACCCGCCGGGATTCGTCCTTTTTGTCCTGCGTCAGATCATAGCCCGCCGCATGCGCTGCCTCGCAGACCTGAAGCTGCGCCTCGACATTGTTCACGGTCGTGTCCATGAACATATCATAGAAGGAATACCCCTCGTAATACTCCTGATCCCGGAACGGCTTGCTCCGGTCGAGCTGCACGGCCGTTTCGTCCTGCGCGGCATATTCCAGATAGCTGTCCACGCACTGCTGATAATAGACCGCGAGCATCGCGCCCGTGACCTGATAATGCTCGGATTCCAGCACAGTGCGGTGCCGCAGGAACCAGCCGCCGGAACGCAGGTAATAATAAGTGCCGAAGGCTGCCCCGCCGAGCACGACTGCTGCCGCGGCACAGATGCACGCGATCTTCAGACGCTTTTTTCGCCTGCCGGCATTTTTCTCGCGGCGTTTCTGCTTTCGCTCCGCCTCCCGCGCGCGGATCGCCTCATAGTCCATTTTCTGCGGCGGCTGCCGCTTTGTCTTTTTCTTTTTGCTCATTGGCCTTCTCCTTCCGGTTTATCAGCGGGCATCAGCGCATCCGTCAGCCGCATGGCAGCAGGAAAATCTGCGCTCCGCAGGGTATCCGCACCGCAGAGCACAAGCACCTGTGTATACTGCGTACTGCCGTCATGCACGAGCGCCTGCCAGTCGAGCTTCTGTGCATGTGCCAGCTCCAGATTCACGGCGGTGACCGTGTGATAATGCTGAAGCAAAAACGGCACCATGCTGCCGCCGAAGCGGTCGGTCAGCAGAAGCAGCTCGCGGTTATTCTGATTTTCTGTCTCCATATGCAGCACGGCTTCGATATTCGTCCCGAACACCTGCACCGCCTCGCCGGATTCCTCCGCAGCATCCTTCCTGTAATAGCTGCTGTACTGCTCGGGGCCGTTCGGACGCAGTGCCGTCACCGTTCTGAGCGGCTGTTCGGTGTCGCTCTGAAACAGATCGACCAGATCGGGCTTCATCTCATCAAACCCGCTGTTCTGCACGAGCCGCCCCTTGTATTCGCTGCTGAAATGCGTGATCTTGAAGCGGTCATATCCCAGCGGATTGGAGCCGAGCTTGCGGATCGCCGTGCGGTAGACGCAGAATGCGCCGTAGGATGTCCAGCAGGGGTCGGTGCGGTAGTAGATATACTGTTCACGTTCGGTCGAGAGCCAGCTTTCCGCCTCAATACGCATCACGCTGTCGCTGAGCTGCCGCGAGAGGCTGTCGAGCTCCGCATGCTCATTGACCAGCGGTGCCGCCTCGGGGAGCAGATCGCCGTAGATACCCGCGGAGGTCGGAACAGCGAGCATGTACACCGGTACGCCGACCGCCGCCGCATAGGCATTGACCGCCGCCGCAGAGGCCGTGACCGCATTTTCGTCATAGCTCACGGCATAGGGCAGCAGGCGTTCCTCCGTGACATAGATATCCCGGACGGAATCCCGCCCGAGCTGAAGCACTGTGCTGTCTCTTGCACGCAGGAGCGGCCGCCAGACCGGATTTTTCGCGGCCTCACTGCCGCTTCCGCCGAACAGGGAGCCTGCCGCCAGCAGCCCGGTCATGCCCGCCAGAATAAACGCCGCATGCAGTGTCCGGAAGCGCTCGCGTTTGCGCCCCTTTTCCTTAGCCATGCCGCATGCCCTCGACATCGGAGAGATCCAGCAGCAGATAACCGTCATACCAGTCTGTCTGACGGAAGTGCATCGCGGCAGCAAAGCCCTGTGCCTCCGCCGTTTCCGGCACCTTTGCCGCAAGGAACCAGATGCCGCGCTCTGCGGCAGCGCTTGCAGCGAGTGCCGTGAGCATGCGTCCGAGCCCGTGTCTGCGGTATGCCGGCAGCACGGCAGCCGTTCCGACGACCGCGCAGACGGGCTTGCCGTTCAGCGGTTCCTGCTTCAGCTCAAGTGCGCCGATCAGCCTGTCCTCATCGAACAGCGTCAGCACCAGATCACCGGCCTGCACCGCTGCGGCAGGGTCAAAATCTGCCGGCATACACGGTGCCAGTTCCTGCGCAGACCAGTCGAGCGTTTCGAGATCTTCTGCCTTCATCGGGTGAAATTTCAGCATAGCGTGCCTCCTATTCTCGGTGCTCCCGGCGATAGACCGTCGGGGTCACGCCGTTGTTTTTCTTGAACTGCCGCATGAAATGCTCCTCATTATCATAACCGCAGAGCTGCGCGATATGCGAGATCGTATAGGCTGTCGAGGTGAGCAGATCGCGGGCACGGTTCATTTTGCAGTTGATGACATCGGCGATACAGGTCATGCCGAACGTTTCGCGGTAGAGAAGCTGGAAGTAGCTCCGGCTCATGCTGACCTCGGAGCACAGCATATCGACCGACCATTTTTCCTGCGGATTGGCATAGATCTTCTCGCGCAGCCGCACCAGTGCCTCATAATGCGGGTCATTGTTTGCGGCGGCATTCTGCACACCGATCGGCCCGCCGGTCTCCGAGA
>CAMNJD010000521.1 GCA_946540705.1 uncultured Ruminococcus sp.
AAAGGCAAAAAGACAGGCAAAACGTGCGGAGAAAGGTTTACCGGCACGAAAAGAGGGCAGCTTGAAATCAGAAATGGAGCACCGGATTCGCCAGCGTGCCAAACAGACAAACTGTCAGCTGACACATGGTTATCGTGATCGAGCCATCAAAGCGTGCGGTCAGTTCGATCAATGGCGAAAGCATGCCGGATGGACGAATGCACAGGTGCGTGCAGATCGGCGGGGTGCAGTCACTGCATGGACAGAATCATTGCAGCAGGCCATTTCAGAAGAAGAAAAGAAAGCGCTGTCACTCCGGCGGAAAACGGATGCCTATCAACCGTCGTCCGTACATACGATGACGGCATATCTCTGTCTCGGCTTGGGAATCGACATGACCGGCATTGCCAAAACCGGGACAGCATTGGATAAGAAAAAATCAATGGGTGAGAATGTGCGTGCAATGGCTGCAAGGCAAAAGAGGGAAAACAAACGCATTGTCCGATTTGCAGAGCTGGTCGGCGGCAGAGCAAGTGCATATTCCAAATTGGTCGGCTCGGATTTTGTAAAAGATGAATCCGGTGAATATTGCGTCCGGTTTGTGGGCGACAAAGGCGGAAAGACGCAGTATCAGCGGATTGCACCTGAGCACGCGGAGGAGATTTTTTCTTACTTTCAGGACAAAGCGCCGGATGAGCTGATCTTTCCGGAAAAACGGGACAGAAATTTAGACCTGCATGGCATTCGCGCCGAACACGCACGAGCGGAATATCAACGGTACGCGCAAATCTGCCGCACATCCGAGGGACGGGAAAAAATGAAGCAGCAGCTTTGGGCTAGATTTACTGATCCGGTAATTGGCAACAAGGCATGGCTTTCCGCCAAACATCAGGGAAAAACCGCTGTCATGAGGAAAAAAGAGCGCGAGTTTGCAGCGGAAATGGCGGATGGAATGTACCGGCTGCGCACGGATAATCGCAGGGCGGCGATTCTGAAAGACAGACCGTTGGAATATGACAGACTGGCATTGTGCTGCGTCAGCGTGTTCGCACTGAGCCATTGGAGAAATGAAGTGACAGTCAAGCATTATATGATCTGAGCATGGCTTGCATAAAAAAACAGACAATCGAGAAGACGGAAATTTGCCTCCGGATTGTCTGTTTATTCTGTCTCAGAATCATCAAATGAGTAGTCGTTTAACTCCTGAAAATCGAGGAATTCACTCAGATGAAAACGCCTTCCGTTCCTTTATTGCTTGGCTTCTCGGATAAGGTTTCTTGTCATCCGTTAGTCCGGCAAGATAATCCATGCTGGTATCCAGTGCAAGAGCAATCCGTCGGCACTGTTCAAACGTATAATAACGCTTTCCCACTTCAATTTTAGAGTAATCGCTTTGGTCAATTCCGGTCAGATGCTGCATCTTTATTTGCGTATAGCCGCGCTCCTTGCGCAGTTCTTTTAATCTGGTCATAACATTCACCTCACGGTTATTATGGCAAATAGACCTATTTACAATAGGGTGAAATTGACCTATAATTGATTGAGATGAAAAGGGAGAAGAACGATGACAAGTAAAAAGATTTGCGCATTCTTTGGACATCGAACGGTAGACACAAACATTTCAGACGCTTTGTATGATGCAATTCGAAAAGCGATTACAGAATACGGTGTCCGGACATTCTGGTGCGGAAACAAAGGCGAATTTGACCGCATGGCGGCAAAAACAGCCTTTCAGCTCAAACGGGAATTTCCGGATATTGAGATCATCTATGTCAGAGCATATCTTCCGAAATCCGGGGAGAAGCTGCCGGAGTGCTATGATGATGCGATCTATCCGGAAGGACTGGAGGGCGTGCCGAAACGGTTTGCAATCAGCCGGAGAAACATGTGGATGGCAAGGAATTGTGATATGGCGATTGTCTATATCGAACATGACTGGGGCGGGGCGTATCAGGCGTATTGTGCGATTGGAAAGGAGAAGACGACAATTCGTATTGGAAAAAAGACGGCATTTTGTAAGAACTGCCGCCTCGGTCTGCCAAAAAATGGTAAAAAATCAGATTTTATGGTATAATAGAAAAAAGGATGAAAAGCGACAGAAAAGACGTAATATTTAACAAAAGTGAATTGGATGATTGGGAAGACAAGAATTTTTTTCAGGCTGTTTGGAAAAGATTCAGGTTGATATTACGACATATCAAACAAAAATGCGGACATCCCCTTACGTTTTCTGATCAGTCTCGAAATATTCTATTTTTCTCTTTAAATTTAATAATTTCAATAGATGTGGTATACTAAAATCGCAAGAAACGTATGCCGTATTTACACATAACTTGTAAATTACAGTTTACGAAAAATTTTGTTGTAAAATAGAATAACAAATTGAAAGGAGTTATTGCTTATGAAAATCAAATCAACGTACATCAAAAGACTTACGGCTTTGGTAATGTCTTGTGTACTGGCAACAGGACTTATTTCTTCATCTTTTGCCGTCGATCAAAAGCCATCGACAAAGGTTTCTTCAAATCAATCTGGTGCACATAGCAAAGTATATGTCATCGATTGCGAAGATCATTATGAAGATGTGATCACAGGGTATCGTACAGGCTATATCTGCAATGCCTGCGGTGCGAAATTCTTTTTTGATGAGTATCCGGAACAAGAACATGATTTCAGCCC
>CAMNJD010000522.1 GCA_946540705.1 uncultured Ruminococcus sp.
CGAGCAGATCGACCTTGAAGCCATGACTCTCCGCATACTTATTGTACATGCGGTAGAGCATCTGTGTCCAGTCCTGCGCCTCGGTACCGCCCGCGCCGGCATGCAGCGTGAGGATCGCATTGGAGTTGTCGTATTCACCGGTCAGCAGCGTCTTGAGCTTTTCGGCTGCAAGCTGCTCCTTGAATTTCTCTGCATCCGCGACGATCTCATCATCGGAGGAATTGTCGCCCTCCTCCTGACAAAGCTCGATCATTGTGATCGTGTCCTCAAGCAGTGCCTCGAGCTTTTCAAAATTCTCGATCTTGCGTTCGAGTGTATTGCATCGCTGGGTGATCTTCTGTGCCTTTTCGTGATCGTCCCAGAAGCCTTCATATTCCATCTGCCGGCGCAGATCGCCGAGATCGGCCTTAGCGCGTGCGATCTGAAGCACCTCGCCCAGTTCCTTCACCTCGGGGCGGGCATTGACCAGCTCATTGCGGATATCATCCAGTAAAATCATGCGTAAAATCCTTTCGTTCTGATACTGATAGACATACATATATATTGTACAGGATTTTTGTGATTCTGTCAAGCATTTCGCGGAAAAAGAATCCAAAAAGCCTGCGGAAAAAGTTTTTTTCAAAAGTGCTTGACAAATCCTGCGAAATGTGCTATAATAGCTCTTGCAGTGCTGGTGAATCCTGATCGAACGCACTGAGAGCTGCGAGTGTAGTTCAATGGTAGAATTCCAGCCTTCCAAGCTGGTTACGTGGGTTCGATTCCCATCACTCGCTTCACCCGATCGGGTGCATGCGCCTTTAACTCAGCTGGATAGAGTAACTGCCTTCTAAGCAGTAAGTCAAAGGTTCGAATCCTTTAAGGCGCGTCCCTTGCATGCTTCGGAGCAGTCGCTTCGTTCCTATAATTGAATATGGTGGGTATAGCTTAGTTGGTTAAAGCGTCGGATTGTGGTCCCGAAGACCGAGGGTTCGAATCCCTCTACCCACCCGCTCAAAAAATGTCGTGTTTACGCAAATACCGCGCAGACACGGCATTTTTCTTTTTGTTACGGTTTGCATGTTATTGATGTACCAATTAAATCTTGAAGAATAGATGCGCAGGATTTTTGTCGTGAGACAAGGATTTCTAACGCAGTATCACGGCAAAAAGACAAGCAGATATCTTCAAGAGATAGTTGGGACATCAATATTTCCCTACCCGGAAGTATTTTCCCTGCTTTTGAAGTGCTTTTCACGCATAATCACACGTTTTCTGCGTTTACAGGGCACGGAATTCCCGGTATCAGACGAAAAGCCATAGTACCCCTGACCGTCAGTCAGGAATACTATGGCTTTATTGATCGGATCTCAGCGGTAGGATTCCGCCAGCTTTTTGAATGCGGGCAGACTGCGCTCGATCATCTCAGTCGTAACGCAGTATGCGATGCGGATAAAGCCCTTGCAGCCGAAGGAGTCCGACGGCACAAGCAGCAGCTCAAAGTCACGCGCTTTCTTGCAGAATGCATTGGCATCGGGCTCAAGCGCCTGCACCCAGAGATAAAACGCGCCGTCCGGATAAATGCAGCGATAGCCGTATTCGGTCAGGGCATGATAGAGCAGGTCGCGGTTTCTGCGGTAGATCGAGAGGTCGGAGGTCTTGCCGACATTCTCTGCGACAACGCGCTGTGCAAGGCTCGGTGCGCAGACAAAGCCCAGTGCCCGGCCGGCGCCGCAGACCGCCGCGTATACCAGTCTGCTGTCCTGCATTTTCGGTGACACGACGATATAGCCGATACGCTCACCCGGCAGTGACAGCGACTTGCTGTAAGAATAGCACACAAATGTGTCATCATAGAGATTCGTGAGATACGGGACAACGGTCTTGTCATCGTAAACCAGTTCGCGGTAGGGTTCATCCGCAATCAGATAGATCGGGTGGCCGTACTCGGCTTCCTTTGCGCGGAGGATCTCACAGAATTTCCTGATATTCTCCTCGGTGTACACAACACCGGTCGGATTGTTCGGCGTATTGACGATGACCGCCTTCGTTTCCGGCGTGATGAGCTGTTCAAATGCCGGCAGGTTCATCTGGAAGGAATCAAGATCTGCCGGAACGACTGTCAGCTTTGCGCCTGCCGCCTCAACAAAGACCCGGTATTCCGGGAAAAACGGCGCAAACGTCATGCAGGTATCGCCCGGGCAGAGGATCGCGTGCAGGGTGACGGTCAGCGATGCCGCCGCGCCGCAGGTCATGTAGATATCGGCTGCGGAAATGCCCGCCTGAAAGCGCTTGTTGATATCATCGGCGATCGCCTGACGGGTCGGCTCGGCACCGACGGCCGAGGTGTAGCCATGCAGCAGCACAGAGTCAGTCTCGTCCATGAGCCGGCGCATCGTGGCGTGAACCGACTCCGGTGCAGGAACGCTCGGATTGCCGAGGCTGAAGTCAAACACGTTCTCCCTGCCGATCTCTTTTGCCCGGCGGTTGCCGTATTCAAAAGTCTCGCGGATCACGGACGGCGCCTGTCCCAGCGCGAGCATGGACGCCTGATAGGGCTGAAATGCCATAGGAATTCCTCTTTTCATTTGTTTATTCGCCTGCCGTACTCTCCGGCGGTGCTGTATATATGATACCAGAAAACGGGGATTTTGTCAACTCCGCGGCGCTCAGTACCGACACCGCAAATCCCGGTCAGTTCTCCTTCCATACGTCCGGTCCGCATTTTTCTTCGATGATCTTCCGAATCGCCCCAACAGAAAGATAATCGTCTTCACTCAGAACAAGCCGTCTGTGCCTTTTGGTAATGATGATGAGGCGCTCCGTTTCATACGTTTTGGTAGGTCCGCTGCGCAGGAAGGAATAGCCCCTTATGCTTCCGGGATGCCATTTCGTTTCCGTATGAGTCCGGCTGCGGATATATGCCTTCCGGATGTCGCTGTATTGAACAACGGTCATACCTCTGTTTGTGCCGATCAGAACATTCGGCGTAACGTATATATCATACTCCGCATACCATTTGGCATCGGGGCTGTTTGCCTCTGCGTCGATTTCCTCCGGCGTATACCGCTTGCTGCTGCATGCCGGACGCAGATGCTTCAACATATTGAGACCGCGGCTCAGATTGATGCAGATTGCACCGGAGATCAGTGCCGTGATTCCGAATGCAAGCCAGATCGGGTGCTGTTCGGAAAGGATTTTCCAAAAGCCACTGATGCCTGTCAAGCCTTCGGCTGACATGTCTCTGACTGTCAGGACAATACTGACCGTACACAGTGTCAGCCCCAGCAGCACGCAAAAAGCGTTGATCGGGAAAAACTCGGAATCTTCCTCCACACGCTTTCTCAGTTTTTCATTCTGATATCTGATTTTCATTTTTCACACTGCCTTCTGTCTTTCTCTCGCAAATCCTCTCAACTGATATTATACATAAAACAGTTCCGGTTGTCAAGCAGCCCGATCGGAGCGGATCAATACACCCGATCGGTGCGGATCAATACACCCGATCGGTGCGGATCAATCAGGGCGCTCAATGTGAATAACCGGCAGCTCCGGCAAAATCCCCGGTCGGCCACTCCGCCGTTCCCGGGAGTGGCTGAATCGGGGAGTTATAGATATGGATTTGCATATTGCATTTTTGTATTCAGCGGTGCAAAAGATCGGTGAATGGGGGAAGACACCCCCTTCGGGGTTTCTTC
>CAMNJD010000523.1 GCA_946540705.1 uncultured Ruminococcus sp.
AAAAAGCTCGACCAAAACTTTTATTTTAGCGCTAAATAGGTTTCTCGACAGACTGACTGAAATGCCCGGCAAACGCCGGGCATTTCAGTTTCTATTCCAGTGTGCGCAGAGCGCTTGTCCCGTTTACTGTTTGCTGACGGTCACAGTATATTTCCCGTCCGTCAGCGCACCGACCGTAACTGTCAGACCGGTATCGACCGTCTGTCCGCCGTTTGCATCATACCAGTGAAAACCGGAAATACTGCCGTTTATCACATCGCCGGTATGATAAAAATTATCCGTATTGGTGTCATCAATGATACGGATGAGCCGTCTGCCCTGATCTTTATTTGTAAATTCACTGCCGCTTGCATAGCGGAAATAGGTGTTCCAGCCGTATTCTGTTGCTGCGTCAATGTGATAAATACGGACACCCTCTCCGGCGGCTGCCCACCATGCCGTTTTGCTGCCGATGCTGCTGTTGTTTCCGTCTTTCGATGCATATTCAATGATGAAATACTCCGAAAAATAATCCTCTGCAAGCTGCCCGTTCGGGATGATGATGCAGTTTCCGGCATCGGTCTGCGCATTGCTGAGCGTAAAGGTCTGTGTCCCCTTTGCCGCATCATAAATCTGAACCTGATCCTGCCGGTACCAGCCCTCCATGAGCTTTGAGAATGCGCCGAAATCCGAGCCTGCATCCGTATCCATCAATTCGCAGCCGGCAGTTCCGTGCATTCCCTCGCTGTCATTCGGATTCGTGAACAGGTAATAATCCGGCAGTCCTGTGCAGTGTCCCATTTCATGACAGTAGGAGCTGATATAATTGATATAATCGGATGCCGAACCGATCTGTGCATTGCCCGTGATGATATGCCCGACGCCGACGCCGTCCACGCGGTAATCCGGATCGCCGAATGCACCGGCACACGGCCACCAGTGATCATCTCCTGCTTTGTTCGGTGCGGTAAAGAGTGTTGCGTCGATCATGCCGTCACCGTTGCCGTCAAACTGCGAGAAATCGACCTGATCCCTGAATGCATCATAGCATTCCTCTGCAATCAGCACCTTATTGTCATCGTAAGCCGCCTGATTCTGCTTGGTGGTATAGCGGAAAACCTGACCGTCCAGCTGCATCGCGCCCTTGGACGCTCTGCCGTAGAATGCGGAAAAGCTCTCGAACGGATAGCAGGGATTGGATTCGTTTGCCGCGCCGAATGAGATCTGATTCAGCTCTGCTTCGCTGGGGGCATAATCGTATTTGCAGTCCGGGAAATCCACATAGAATACGACCAGCTTTGCCTTGCCCTGCGTCGGGAGCGATGCGCCGTGTTTCGCCATATTCGCCGTGATAAAAGCAGTCTGCTCCCCGGTCACAACAGGCGGCACATAGACTTCCTCTGTCAGAAGCATTCGCTTCAGCAGCGTCAGATCAGCCGCATCGAGCTTGTTGTCTGTATTCAGATCACCGGCATTCCAGTCCGGCAGATCAATATCCGGTGCGGCAAGCAGCCATTTTTGCAGCAGAATCACATCATTTTTATCCACAGTGCCGCTGCGGTCAATATCACCGCGCAGTGAACTGCTTTCAGGCTGCTGCGGCTGTTCCGGCTGCTGTTCCGGCAGTGCATTTGCAAGGTCGAATCTGCCGGCTTCATCCTTGATCTTCGTCCACATATAGCGCAGCATCCAGCCGTCAAACTGCGTGATCTTTGCAGATGAGCCCGCCATCATGATCGAGTTTTCGCCGCCGGGGAATCCGCCGGGCGGAAAACCGTCCGATTCGCCTTCGCCGCCGTAAAAATCGGTCATGCCGAAGCCGTGCCCGATCTCATGCTCCAGAACATGAATGCCGGAACCGTTTATCATGCTCAGATAGGCGGTATCGGAAAGGCGCTGTCCCCAGTCTCCGCCGCAGCCGCCGATATCCGGGAATCCCTGCGTCGCCCACATATACATATCGAACCGCTTGTCAAGCCCGCCCGGATACTGATAGTCCGTATCCGAAAAATGCTCAAAGCGGGAAAGCTCCGCCGGCGCAAAGGGCTCTTTGTCCGGTATTGTATCCCTGCCGTTTGAGGTATCGTACTGTGCATCATAGAATTTCGTTTCCGTGTAAACGACCTCATCCTCGTGCAGATCGAGCAGGCAGTTTTTGTCAATGACCGCCCAGCCCGTGACCTTCACATCAATATGCCCGTAGGGCCAGTTTTCATAGCCGGCAAGCCAGTCGTTCCATGCGTTGATGCAGTCCGAGAGCATCTTTTCAAACTGCTGCCGCTGTTCATAGGTGACAGTGCGGCAGGACTGCCACTTCACGACGTAATTGATCGTGCCCCTGCCCGCAATAATCTGATCGAATATCGTATTGCGGCGGGCAGTGGACTGTTCGCGCTCAATGCGGTTCTGCCAGATCCAGTCAGCGGCATACTGAAAATCCGCCGGCAGATCGGAAATTGATGCAGCAGATGCCGTGAGTGCGTTCTCCGGCACGGTTTTCAGCGGTGCCGCCGCTGCCGACAGGCACATCGCCGCCGCAAGCAATGCGGCTGAAAGTCTGTTTTTTTTCATTTAAATCTCCCCCATGTCTGTGCAGAGCGTTTCTCAGAATACTCTGCTGTTATTCTCAATATAACACACCTCATTTTCAAATGCAATTACATTTTGCACCATGAAACTGATGAAATGCGGACTTTTGCTTGACAGCCGCACGGAAATGCTGTATACTGAAAAAAAAGGGGGGGATTGTATGAAACGGATCGGCGTGGTCATACCGGCAATTACAGAGGATCTCCAAAGCGAACTGCTGGACAGTATATACCGGGCAGCCGCTGCTGCAGGCTGTGATGTGATCGTTCTGACAACTGCAACAACGGGTCTGGAATACCATGTGCAGAGCGATATGATGACCGGAGAAGAAAATGTTTTTTCGCTGATCGGGAATATCCGGCTTGACGGCATTCTGTTTGCCTCGCAGTATTATGACAAGGAATCCGTCCTTACAATGATCACCGAACGGATCCGCGCGGCAGCGCTCCCCTGCGTCGATCTCGGAGACAGTATTCCCTGTTTTGAATCGGTCAGCATTCCGCAGGAAGAGGCTTTGTATACGCTGACGAATCATGTCATTGAACAGCATCAGTGCCGCCGTCTGCTGTTTCTTGGCGGGCCGGAGGGACATCCCGATTCCGAACAGCGGCTGCGCGGATTTCTGCGCGCCGTACAGGAGCATTCATGCAGCCATGAGATCGTGTACGGTGATTTCTGGCGGGAGCGCGCCGCCATTCTCGGCACAGAGCTGATTCATAAGAAGCGGATCATGCCGGATGCGGTCCTCTGCGCAAGCGATATGATGGCGGTCGCACTCTGCGAAACACTGAAAGCAGGCGGAATCTCAATCCCGGAGGATATCATCGTGACCGGCTATGACGGGCATATCAGCGCACTGTCAAATTTCCCTTCCATTACGACTGTCGGCGGCGGGATCTCCTCACTCGGCACACGCGGAACCGTCAGGCTGCTGGAACTGATGGGGATGGACGCCGGTACACATGAAAACAGCGAAATGCATATTCTCTACGGTGCAAGCTGCGGCTGTGCCGAGCGGATCACGGATTATCAGTCGGCTGCTGCAAAGGTTCAGGAGCATATCCGGCAGGAAGCGGAAGCAAACGAACTGCTGGAAATGCGCATCAATTCTGATATTATCACCAGAGCCGCAACCGTCGGTTCTTTTGCAGAATTAATGCAGATTTTTGACCGGAATGCGCATATCATCAAGGGATTCCGCTCTCTGCATCTCTGTCTGTGCCACGATTGGGAAGGCGATCTGAATGCGCCGGACAGCTACCGCACCGCCGGCTATCCGGGGCAGATGCTTTGCGTGCTTTCAAAGATTTACAGCATGGACGGCGAGGACAAAGGCAGATTCCCGACTGCACACATCATTCCGATGCTTTCGCAGCCGCATGAGCCGGTCATGCTGTTTCTGCTGCCGCTGCACGCTTCGGTGCAGGTGTTCGGCTATTGTGCCTTTGTTTACGATAACCCCAAGGCATTCCGGATCACCGTGATGCTTGTCAATATGATGAGCGCTGTTGCGACCGGCCTGCTGATCCTGCGCCGCAAACGGTATTCGGATTATTTGCAGAAGAAGATCGAGGAAGCCTCGCTCTATGACAAAATGACCGATATGCTCAGCAAAAAGGGGCTGCTGCTTTATCTTGAAAAGCAGATGCAGCTGTCAGCACGAACCGGGATCATGCTTGTCACGATCGAAAAGATGATCAGTACTGCGAACGCGCAGAATCATGCGCAGCTCTCTGACAAGGAGATACAGACCGAGCTGCTCCTTGCCAATGCGCTCCGGCTTCTCTCCGGGCATGAGATCCAGACGGCACGGCTGGACAAGAAAACATTTGCAGCCGCGTTTCCGCTCCCGGAAAAGGAGACACCGGAACAGCGCGCCGAGGAAATGATGATACAGCTTGATGTGCTGATCCGCAAAATGCAGGAAGGAACAGCAGCGGCATTTCTGCCGGAGCCGTATTATGTCTGCGGAATCTGCGAAGCACCTGCGGAAACGTATCTCTCCGGACTGTGGGAATCGCTCCGCAGCAGCCGGCCGAAGGAAAGCGGCTTCATCGGAATCCATGAGCTCAAAAAACTTCGGCGCGAGATACACAGAGCGCCGGAATTAAACTGGAATCTCAGCGAGCTTGCAAGGCGGCTGAATATCAGCAAAAGCTATGTGCAGAGGCTCTATCAGGAACATTTTGGCATCAGCTATCTGGATGATCTGATCGCGGCGCGCATCCGCATGGCGCAGGAGCTTCTGACTGCGACCGATCTCCGCATCAGCGAAATCTCAGAGGCGTGCGGCTACAGCAATGACACGCACTTTATGCGGCAGTTCAAGGCGAAAACCGGCATCACGCCGAGTGCCTACCGGAAAATGAAATAATACAGAAACAGCATGGCGGCAATGTGTCCGTCATGCTCAGCTTGTCGAAAAAGCCCGACCAACACTTATATTTTGGCGCTAAATGGTTTTCTCGACAGAAGCACGCAGCGGCTTTGCCCCGCTCCGTGCGGAGAATGCCGACGCGATCTACCGCATCGCTGTGACGCATAACGGAATCGAAAGAACGCCGGGCTCAGAGCAGATGCTCCGAGCCCGGTCGGTTTGTAAAAGGAGATTACTTCTGACAATGCTCACCGCGGCTCGCCGCTGTTATTCGGACGGCTCAGAAGGGTGAACACAGTCGGAGAATGTCAGTGTATAGGTATTGTTATAGCCGTTGTACGAGACGATGCGGGAAATATAGTCTCCTGCCTCGTCATATGTGGCAAATCTGTGTTCAAGGGTGCCGTCTCTTGCGGTGTAGAGGAAGCTCACGCCCTCCGCTGTGATCTCGCGAAACCGGAAAATGAATCCGGCGGTCGTTGCTTCCGGCGGCACATTCTGGATCAGGACGCTGGAATTCTCCGAGAAGCTGTCTCCCTCATAGATCGTATAGACCTCCTGCGATTCTACGGTTTTATCCAGAGCCGCTCCGGAGGAATCGGTTTTCACGCCTGTCGTTTTGATCGTCAGCGTGCAGTGTGCGAGCAGCTCCTGCGCAAGGAGCGCCCGTTTCAACAGTGTCAGATCGGCGCCGTTCAGCCTGCCGTTCCCGTCGAGATCGCCTGCTTTCCAGTCAGCGAGCACAGTGTCCGGCTCGGCAAGCAGCCATTTTTGCAACAGGACGGCATCGTTCAGCCGGAGCATGAAATCACCGTTGACATCGCCTGCCGGATATTGATGCTGCGGCTCCTCCAGCGGCAGAACAGGCGTGTTTTCGTAGAATGCGAACCGGATCGTGTCACCGCGCCGTGCTGAATCCAGCGACACTGCTATCTGCAAATCGCTGTTATCCGCGGAGTAGATGAATACGCTGTTGTGTTCATCCCTGAGAACCAGCCTGTGCGTTTCAGAAGAATTGACTGTAGAAAACGGATCCTCGCTCATGACGGTCAGGCTGCGGATATCCGGCAGATCATAGCAGCTTCCGTTTTCTGTCCACGCGACATCCTCTGTCAGAATCCGGTTGCTCGGATTGACAATGTCCTCCGTCACAAGAATATCGCCGTAGGAAAGCGTTTTGTCGAGTGCGCTCTGACAGCAGATCCGTCTGTGTGCATAGGAGCCGTCGTCATCGGGATAATACTGCTCAAAGACGGGATACTGCTCCGCAGCCGTTGTGCCGCGGTAAATCCAGATGCCGTCGACCGCGCCCGCGTCATACTTCTTCACTATATAGATATTGACCGGCTCCGCAACGCCGTCCGAAAACTGAATGACCGTATCGGAGCGCGACTCGTCGATCGCATAGTAATACGGATTTTCGGAATAAACCTCGCTGTCGTTCATGACACTGACCTCGTATTCCCAGCCCGGATTGAGCTCAACCTCCGAGGCGGTATACGGATTGGTCTCCGAGGTATACCACATACCGTAGATATAGTGCGGGGTGAACATGGAAGCGGATTCGGCATCGAAGCCGGCGACCATGATCCGCACCTGATCGTTCTGAAACAGCTCGCCCGTCTCCCCGTCGTAGACGGTCACCGTGACAGTTCCGTATTCGTCTTTCTTTTCCTCGCCGGCGGCAGGCGCCGCGGTGTATGTCACGGCTGATAGGGTCATCAGCGCGGAAAGGATGTATGCTGTCATTCTGTGCTTCATCGGATAAACCTCCTTACTGCATCGTCTGCGGGGTCTCCGGTTCTGAAACCGGTTCCCGCCGTATACACTTATATTGTACCATCGGCTGTTCCGAATGTCAATAGTTTTAGATGTGCAGTGAAAATATCGTGCAATCCGCACAATGCCGACTGCCGTATTTGGGCAGAAATGATGCTGAGACCTTCCTCATTTTTTCGCTGTCATAGAAATGACCGACTCAGAGCGATGCTCCGAGCCGGCTTTCTTACTGTCTGAAATTCTTTTCAATGAACTCCCATTTCTGATCGCGGGAATATGTCAAAAACACATGTATGCAATAATAGGCTTCCTATGTGATAAAAACAACTTTTTCTGCCATTGGCGGAGATGACGGATTGTTGAAAGCCATATGATACTGCAAAGATAAAACGAAAAAAGTGGGGCTATCATGATTCGGAAAACAATGCCAATGCATAATCTTCCGCATACGGCAAACAATACCTGCAGGCTTCCTATATCAGCAAATACAAATCAGGAGGAAACAATGAAAGCAACAGGTATTGTACGCAGAATCGACGACCTCGGCAGAGTCGTCATACCAAAAGAGATTCGCCGAACGCTCCGGATCAGGATGGGCGACCCCTCACTGATAACATTGACACAGGATTTGGTGTTCTGCATGAGTGTGGAATCCGCTGCGGAACGGTACATCGGGAATTGAATACAAGAGAACCGCCGTCTGCGTTGTGCAGGCGGCGGCTTTAACACCCATAGGTCGCGCCACACATCATTTGCCATTAACTGAAATGCTCCAGATATATTTCCATTAGCTTTTCGTCATGATCATCTAGTAAGAGCGCTTTCAATTCAGTATGAATGAACTCATATGCTTTTGTGCTTTGGCTAATCTTCTTCAATGCCATTGGAGAGAATTTCTTGAGCAGTTTTGCATCGAATTGTGTATAATCATATTCATCATGGTTAATCACAAGAGATAATAATCTATCTTTCTGAATCATTTTTATACAGTCTGGCTTATTGATAATTTTATCATCTAAAAGCAGGTTTGTACAGTATGCGGGATAATTGCTCTCTATTGAGTTGTTATTCGCTGTTGCGAGTAGATGTTTCTCACATTCTTCGTTTGGTTGAATTATGTCGTTTATCAGCGCCTTATAATATAATTCATCATCAATGCTTTTCTTCAATGACATATTGATTTTTTGCTTGATTTTCCTTTGAAGCACTTTGGAACATACCGGGAATAGATATACTAAGTTTTTTTCTGACATGGCAGATAGTATGAGGGGAATCTCTTTATCACTGAATTCAATTCTATGATTGGGTGACATCTGCCCCAGTATGACACTCATGTTTTTCATAATTCGAAGATATTCAAACTCATGATTAAGAGTTTGATTGCTAGATATAACTTTGCAAATACTCTTAATCATTTTCTCCAAGTCAGTCGGTGAAAAAACATCTTTCCTATTTTTATATTGCCAAACAATAAACTCGTTTATCTCGTCATATATATAGTTTTCGGCGTGCTTTTCTAACAATAGCTTTATGGCTTTTATTGCTGCATCCAGCAGTTCAGGAGAAATATCAACCATTTTTAATAGATAAAACACTTTGGCGAAAATATCTAATCCGTAAGAGGGAATAAGATGATTCTCCATAGATGAAGCTAGATTAACTAGTACATTTAATATATAGAAAGATGCCTCATCATCTAATTTTATCTTATCAATTTTATATTTGGATGTTATGTTTTTTAGATCGCTAAATGAAAGGAATCTCAGAATAACAAGAACATCAAATCGTGAAAGTTTTTCTAAAACGATATTAAATGTGCGAGGGAACATATCTTCATTAGTTACTTCTTCTTTAGTTGAAAAAGATAAAAGTCGATAATCGATAAACAAAGCATATAGGCATTTGGTTTCACTATACACATCAAGCAATAGGTAATTATATTGCATATAATTATATAAATCTTGAACAATAAACTCTATTTTATCATATGCAATAATGCCGGCATACATGGAATATCTTTTTCGTGCTTCTTCGTCGACCTTTTTCCCATGTTCAATTATACGATAGAGATTCCTGTAGATATACTTAAACCCAATTAAATCTGCCACAGGACTGTTCCGCTTCATTGCCAATCTACTATCAGCATAGGGTCCGAACGATTCGAGAAGATTGATTTCTTGCTTGATTAGTTCTTTTTGATCAGTCGTTTTTCTTAATAAAAATGGATTGTTGGTTATACTCCGCCCAACGTCTATTCTATTGTTTTCAGTGATCAGATATTTTTCTAGTTGATGCGTTGCTAGATAATGCTTAGCAGCTTTTCGTAACAAGTCATAGCAGGCTAAATAGTCCTTTAAAAAGAAATAACAATATGATTTATATAAATACTTCTCTTCTGAATCAGATAGGTGTGGAATGGTTTCGTTTTTTATGGCTGAGAAGTTGAATTCCTCAAAGAGCGTATTGTCTTCTTGAACTATATGATTTGGAATAGCACAAGAGATGTTGCTTTGAAGAACTGACTTTCCAGTTTTAATAAATGAAATCGATTTGACTAGGCTCTTTCTGATTGTTTTGATTATGTATGGATACTCTGCTTGCAAATCTTTACTCGTTTTTCCCTTTTTTTCATCCGATTCATCGAAGTATGCTATGATTTCAGAAAGCAATTCCTCGTTTTCGGAGTAACAACTTAATAGATTATTTTCCGACCGACAGGAACAGTATTGGTTGAATACTGACTGAATGTAATTAACGGTAATATAATTGAATGCATCGAATTCTTTAAACTCTGTATTCATTTTTGCTAAAACACTATGCTGTGGATTGGCTATTGCGTCTAGTATTTGAACGGTATCTGTGGTGTATTCTACCGGATCATCATCTTTTTTATTAAGAAATGCTTTGGCAAAAATAACATTGATGCCCATATTTCGGTAGTAGTCAGCTGTTTGCGGGTCGTAATTATCACTAAGATTTATAAGATATGCTCGTTGTTGATCTTCTTGAAGAATACTTCTAACCCATGACAATAGTTGTTTGGTATCAGGGTCGTTAAAAGAATAGCCGACAAACAATATAGTATATCTCGCAAAGAGTGCTTTAATGTAGTTTTCAATTAATGTGAAATTACTTGTGTAGTTAAGATAGTCGTCTTCTTTAAGAACAAAATTATTGTACTTAAATCCACCGTGCATCTTTATAAGTATGTGATCAGTATGAGCGTATGGCAAATCACTATCTTGTTCGATTACATCGAGAAAAATGCCATTTTCACTAAATGCTTGTTCAAGTAAATCATCATAATTCGTTGTAATAATGTATCGCGGATTCATTCTTACTATGCATCGATGTGATTCGTTAGGTACGATGTCAGGCTTGCATAATAGTTCATGCACAAGTTCATTATAATCCTTTTTCCCACGCGTGTTATAATACAGTTGCGGGATAATTGAATTATCACCAAATTCCTTTCCGTTCAATCCAAGCCTATTGCTTATTTCTTTTACAAGGCTATTCCAAGAGGGAAGACCTGAACCCATGGATACTCCGGCTCCAACAAAAACAACAAGCTCATGGTCAAGCATACTTTTTGTGAGAAAACGGAAGTCTTCTTCATAATTCAGCTGCATATTAAAGCCTCCTTTCAAATTGAGATGGATGATTATTCTTGGCTGGTATTATCAAAATTATTGTTTTTTATCTAAATATACGAATTTGTTTCAAATGCATTCTTTGTTGCGCTTTGATTATATTGAAAGCTTCATGCTTTTCAGGCGGTTTTGGATTTCGTTTTCCAATTGTATGTCCATTCTGTCAAGGATAATCATATTATTTGGAAGTGAATCCACTCGATTTTGTTTATGCATGTCTTTTGCGATTAACAATGTGAAACTGCAACCCTTTTTGTGTGCAGCAAAATCAAGTAATTCTATTGCTTCTTGAAGCGTTTCGCTATTACGTTGCAACCTGATTGCGACAGGAGCACCTAAGTATCTCTTTCTCAAAAATGCGTCTATACCTTTATTACGTTGAACTATGTCGCATTCAAATTGACTCAGAATAGCCATTTCTTCTGCTGTTTTCATTTTATAGGAATCAGCACCAATTTTTAGTAGCTTCGATTCTGTTTTAAATGGTGTATCAAGCCTTTTCTCGCATAGCGATATTGCTTCTTGATTAATATCAATTCCGATGTATTTGCGGTCTAACAATTTAGCACTAACAAGTGTCGTACCACTACCACAAAACGGATCGAGCACACAATCTCCTTTATTAGTGCTAATTCGGATTATTCGATCCAGTAATTCTATTGGTTTTTGGGTTGGATATCCTGTGCGCTCCTTAGCCTTAGGATTAAGGAATGGAATATCCCATACATCGGATAAAGGAACCCCTTTTTTTTCTTTGGACAGAATAATCGTGCCGTCGGTCGCACGTTTGTATGTTGATTTTCCTTCGGAATTGCGCACTCTCTCCTGTAAAATCTGATCAATATTTGTTGTAGGCGAATAATCCGTATATTCGGTGTTGAATGTGAATGTGTTAGATTTTGCATAAAAGAAAATAGTTTGATGAGCTGGAAGAAATCCTTTTCTTGAATTTGACCAGCGCTTATAGGTCCAAATTATTTCGCTTTGAAAATGTTTCGCCCCAAACACATCATCAAGTAACAATCGTAAATAATGTGAAGAAGATGAGTCGCAATGCAAAAAAATTGTTCCGGTTGGCTTTAAGACACGATAGATTTCAAGCAGCCGTTCTTGAATATATTGGATATATTCGTCTCGAGAACTCCAAATATCTGAAAATTCAAAGATTTTTCCAGTAGAGCTTCGAAGAATCTGTTGCTTCTGAGTGAAGAAAGGAGGATCTAAGTAAACCATATCAACAGTATCCTTGTCCATTCTTTTCATCACACTTAAGCAATCATCATTATATAACATAATTACCCTCTCGTCCTTGCTATGCTTTCCAATATTTCTAGCAAATCAATTTCTGTGAATTCCTTGATGTATTCCCATGCTTTATCACCGCAGTAGTATTGTCCACCGATTCCAAGATATAGTGTTTCAAGTGTTTCCTGAATCTTTTTTGCTTGTGTTCTTTGCGGATAATAAAACATTACACGTATCGGAATAAAGCCTTTATCTCGAATTGCTTTCACTCGGGTGTGTTCCTTGGTAATATGATCTCCATCAGTTGTGGCATCTCGCCACTTAATTTCATGGGCAAGTCCATTAACTAAACAATCGATTTCAAATGATTTTGGACGACTCCCCACGGTATTAGGAATTTTAGTCTTTGTAGCTTGAGGATACTTATGTTTCAAGCAAATCAATGCCGCTTCCTCAAGAAAAGCACCCGCATATTTATATAAGAATCGCCCTTTGTTTTGGTAAATATCGATCATGTTACCTTCTTGATCTGAGACGCCTAACACTCTATAGATCAAATAATGTGAATTATCATCATTTTCCATTTCATTGATTCGCAAATCAACTTGCTTTTTCAATTCAGCAGCATACTTGTCGGCCAACAGTTTGATCTCTTTAAAGACTTCATTATTCATATGACTCAACCCCTTTATACCATTATATCATATACACTTTTATAATTCAAGAGCTTTTTGAGGGTAATTGGCTTGTAATTATTCTATTTCCTGATTATACTCCACAATTATCTCATCCCGCTTGGCATTTAATTCGTCATATAGCGCTTTCTTTTCTTTTTTGAGATGAAGAATCGCCTTGACTGGTGCATCCGTTTGGCGCATCAACTGAACTTTGGCAATGATCTTATCCTTTCTAGGGTTCGCAAATTCATTGAAATCCACTACTGCTTGCTCAGTGCCGCAAATATCCCGCAGCTGAGAGCGGATATTACGCACGCGGATTCCAACGGTGTCAGAGATCGAGGACAGATCCTTCTGTTTCTGGTAAGGATCGGTACTTTCCAAATACTTTTTACAATCCGGATTGCCGCAGCAGTTGTCATTCGGCTTGCCACAGAAATAGTCTCCGCAGACCGTGCAGGTGCAAACTGCTTCACCTGTCATTTGCAGCATATCCCGGAACATCAGCAGGAACGCATTGCACGGGAAGACAGAGCTGTACCATGTCTGCCCTCCGATAATCTCCGCCTGAACTGGCTGAAAGAGAGAAAATCCGTCGAGCTCCGGCATGGTGCCTGCCGGAAACGCGGTCAGCAATCTGCGCAGCTGCTCAAATCCGGGCTGTACCTGATCTTTCAGATGCCCGCCGACCGTTTTCAGCTTGATGCGCATGATCTCCTCATTATGATAGAGGGCGTATTCGTAGATCGAATCCAGCACAAACGCGCAGAACGCGCCGTTATACCCTGCATCCTTGTAGTTTTGGACTGCCTCGTGCAGTCCTTTTTCTTTTGTCCCTTTGCGGATGCGATCCTCTGCCTTGTCCACGAGATCATTGATGACCGGCAGATTCGCCGCCAGCTGATTGATCTGCTGCACGGCTTGCGTGAAGGTGCAT
>CAMNJD010000524.1 GCA_946540705.1 uncultured Ruminococcus sp.
CGCGCTGTCCTGTCCCCCGGACGAGCTGGAGACGGAGCTGCGTGCGAAGGTCGCACAGATGATCCTCGGAGGTGGAGACCATGCTGCAAACCGAATTTGAAACCCTGACCGGCATCTACCCGGATGCGATCCTGTACGAAGTGATCGAGCGCGAATACAACCGCCAGATCGACGGCAGGGACTTCTGGGACAATAAGCACGATTTCTGCAATGCGTACAAGTTCAACGAGGACGGCCTTGCAAGCCGGCTCCAGGCTGCTGCGAATGAATCGATCTGGCGCAAGGAGGAAGCGCACCGCAAGGCGATGCAGGAGAGCGCCGACCGTATTGAGGCACTTGCCAAGGAGCTGCACGACCGTGAGGCTTACTGCGAGATGCTTGAGAAGAAGCTCGAGGCCGAGCAGGAGTGGACACCGGCCAAGCACACCGGCACTAATCTCGATCAGTCAGTCTACGAGGAATACCTCACATCCGCCGCCTCCGAGGTGCTCTCGGACTATCTGGCCAAGGAAAAGCTGTCTGCATTCTTCGGCTTTGATACGGATCGCATCGAGATCGTCCGCGAGGTCAGCACCTACGAGCGCAACCGGCACGGCAAGCTCCGGGTCGTTGACACATTCCGCCGCGATCCGATCTACGGCGCGTCCGACTGGAACTACATCCGCTTCGACTGCGCCGGAAATCAGTGGGAAATGATCGACGGTGAACTGGTGCCGTATGAAGATTAAGTACCTCTACTTCATCTTCTACCGGAACGGAGACGGCCAGATACTCAAGTACATCACCAATGCGCCGGAGCTGTTCGCGCGGAGAGCTGAAGCAGCTCCGGCATGAGGGCGGGGAGATCGTCAAGTACTTCCGGCGTCGGCTATAGGCCTCTGAGGGATTGAGCCTGAATCAGTCCCATCCCATTCCCCGGCGTGTCTGCTGCGTTAATGTGCGTGCCGTATATATAACACCAGCCCTCTGCCGGGGGAGGGCATCCGGAGCCGTCATCCAATGGGAGGATACGGTGAGCTGTGCAGCCTTGCACCGGGTTCGGGTTCGATTCCCGACGGCTCCCTGCCCGCTGACAAGGGTAATCCTAATACACTACACGGAGGTGAACGCTATGACCGAACAGAAGAAGGAAACCGCACAGACATCGGCACTGAATGCCCGGACGCCCGAGGAAGCGGTGCTGCTGCTGTATTTCCGGCAGCTCACCGAGATCCACCAGCGCTGTGAGATCGCACGCCTTGAGGGGATGCTGTCGGTGCTGGAAACCACTAACGCCGCTTGAAAGGAGCGTGACCAATGTCCAAGTCAAAAGAGATCGAGGCCGTCGTCTACGCCGAGGAGGGCGAGATCCGCAGCGATGTCGCTCAGGCGTTCAAGCAGATGATCCTCGACTATGCCAGACGTAACCCGAACTGGCGAGAGAGAAAAGCGGCATGGCTCGCCGAGCGTGCCGCCAAGCAGAAGGAGGTGAAAGCCTCATGATTTTTGAGATCGCAGCGTTCCTGCTGTTCCCAGTGGTGATCGCGGCGGCAGTTGCCGACTACCGCGAACAGTGCCGTCAGATTGATGAAGAACGCCGTGAGGAGATGCGGCGGGAGCAGGAGGCGCTGAACAACGCCCTCGATGCTGCATGGCGGGCGCAGCTCGACCGGGAGCAACTGTTCCGCGATTACGTCAGACAGGAGGGTTTGCAATGAATATCACCGAGCTGATCGACCGCCGCCTGCGCATCTGGGAGTCAAAGCTCGCCAAAGCTGAGGGGCGCTACCACAGCGATGCCCCCGGGATCACGGATGCCGACCGCCGCGGCTACCGGGCAGAATGCAGACGGTGTCAGACGGTCATTACGGAGCTGCGCGGGCTGCGGGAGGAATGCGCGGCAGGGGGAGGTGACAACAATGCAGATGCAGAATGAGGAGATCGTCAGGAGCTACCGGCAGGCGAAGCGCAAGCGGGAGCAGGTCACGATCCTTGCCCAGCTCAATGCCTGCACGGAGGATCAGATCTATGAGATCCTGCATGCGGCCGGGCTGAATGCCAAGCGCCAGAAGCATGCAGCCAAAGCGCCCGCGAAGCCGGTCAAGGCGAATACCGCCGCGGAGCTTCTGGGACAGGAAAAGCCCGATTTCACGGCGCTGTCGGCGCGGGTGTCGTTTCTGGTCGCACGGCGCCGGGAGATCGACAAGGAAATGCAGGAGCTTCGTGCGGTGATGCAGGAGCTTATTGACAGCATGGCGGATGCATAAAGAAAAGCACCTGCCCGGACGGCCATCCGGGACAGGCGCAAGGAAAAGTATACAACTATATTTTACACGAAAGGACGTGATTTGTCAAGTGGATATTGCAGAACTGAACCTCTCCGTCCGCGATTTCAATGCCGTCAAGCGCTTCGGCATCAACTCGACTGAGGAGCTGATCGAGCGGCTGCCGGACTTCTGCAAAGAACACCGGAGAACCGGCGCGAAAGTCACAGAAGCGCTGCACAAGCACGGACTGCTGCCGTTTCATCTCGGTGAATGGGTCGAGCCTGAGCGCTGCGCTGGGGAGCTTGCCCCGGAAGAATTCCGGGAGGGCGCATTCATCATCATGGGATTTCCGACGGAGAGCCGGGATGACCGGAAGGTTGTGCTGATTATCAAGATCGACGGCGATCAGCTCTATTTCATAGACGGTAAATCCGACCTCATGCACCATACGATCGGCGACCGGACGTGCTGGCATATCGCAGAGGAGCGCGGACAAGCTCCCGATCAGACCGAGCTGGAGCAGATTGGCGTGCCGGAATTCTACCGGAAACAGCTCGCAGAGCACGGCATCACAAGCCTTGCTGCGCTGCTGGGGTGCGGTATGCTGACTACGCTGTGCCGTGCAATGCCGAGTGCCGTAGGAAGCGTATTTCAGCATTTGCGGGATGCGGGCCTGATTCCGTTCGCGCCGGGCGACGTGCCGGAGGATACCGACCCTATTGGCGAGGAGCTGAGCTATTCCGATCTGCTGAGCATGACCGGTGAAATGATCGTCTATGCGGGCAGCGAATATGATGCGCCGTTCATTGCGCTCATCACAAGAGCGGCAGACGGTATCATCTGGCTGTGGGGCGATCTCAAACACCCGTATTCCGTTTCGGAAAAAGAATTCATGGAAGACTGCAAAGCCTTCCGCATCACCAACAACATACCGCAAAGCGGTACAAATATGAAGGAGGAAACCTATCATGGAAACACAGAAGATTCAGGCAACAATCACGCTGGAGCTGACGCAGGAGCAGCTTCTGATGCTGCTGAATACGCAGCCCCCTGCACCGCAGCCGACACCTGCCCCGATGTCCCCGCAGCAGACCCCTGCGCCGCAAAACCTCGGTCAGATGTTCACGGCGATGCCGACAGCAACCCCTGCACAGATGCCGACGATGACACCCGCGCCAATGCAGAATCCGATGCCGACCATGCCGCAGGCACAGCCGGTGCAGACGCCGTCCCCGGCGCCGATGCCGGGGC
>CAMNJD010000525.1 GCA_946540705.1 uncultured Ruminococcus sp.
CCTTTTCAAAGGCTTGCAGGGTCGAGGGGCAGCGCCCCTCGTCGCGCTCCGCAGAGCGCGAAATTCCCCACCGGAGGAGCTCCGCAAGGGCGATTTGCAGACAATCTAACAAATGCAAACCACCCATTTTGTTACAGAAACCACCTAAAATGTTATTAGCCCCTTTTTTTGTTTGATCAGATCGCATAGTGCATCGTATATTCCTTTTCGCCGAAGCGGAAGGTGATGCGCAGGGTGTCATCAGCCGCCTCTGCGGAGATGACCTCCGCCTGCTGCATCCGGATCATCCGGCGCAGCATCTTGCGCTGATTTTCTGTGTAATCCGCAAAATAGTCGGAGGTAAACAGCACGCCGCCGGTCAGGGCGTTGACCTCTGCGAGACACTGCCGCTGCGGGGTCGTCATGGCTGTGCTGTCTGTGCGGAGAATGAACACATCCGGGTCATTGAGGAACGCTCGGCCGTTGAGCTGCCGCCGGAATACCGAATTCAGCAGCGAGTGCTTCGTGCTGATGCGCTCTCTGTGCAGCAGGCGCATCGGCAGCTTGTCATCCCAGTCCAGCGACACATCGCAGCCGATCCGGCAGTAATCGACCCGCCCGAAGGCTGATGCCAGCGGTACGCCGCAGCCGAGGATCCATGCCTCGCCGGCGCATTCCCGCAGAAACTGCATCGCCTCGGCCATGATCTGACCGCGGGTCTTGTCCGCACGCGGCAGGATGCATGCTGCATAGAGGAAGTCGAGCTTCAGCAGCCCGAAGCCCCAACGGTTCACAACGGTATCCAGCACGAGCCGCAGATAATCCTGCACCTCCGGATTGTAAAAATCAAGCACATAGAAGCCGCCCCAGTTTGAGCCGCCCGGGACATAATCGCCGTTCTCGTCCTTCAGGAGCCAGTCGGCATGCGTGCGGACGATCTCAGACTGTTCCTCGCAGGCAAACGGTGCCAGCCAGAGCCCCGGCAGACAGCCCGCAGCCTTGATCTTTCCGCTCAGCTCCGCCATGCCCGCAGGGAATTTTTCCGCATCAGGCGTGAGCCAGTCACCGACATGGGACTGCCAGCCGTCGTCGATCTGGAACACGTCGGCGCGGTACTGCTGCTCGGACAGCCCTGCCAGATCATCAGCGATCTTTTCTTCGCTGATATCCTGATAATGCCGGTACCGGGTCGTGAAGCCGAAGATCGGCTCGGCCTTGATCGGCGGCAGATGCAGTGCATCAAAATAATCGTCAAAGACATCCTGTTCGGCGCCGTCCGCAGTAAAGAGCTCCATGCGGAGCGTACCGGTGAGGTGCAGCCCGGCGCATTCCTTCTTTGCGGTGACAGTCTCCTGCGCGGTATCGGTCTGCCAGCAGGTGAAGCCGGTGTCCTCGTTCAGCGAGCCGAACAGTGTAAACTGCGTATAATCGCGGATATAGCCGTAGCTCCAGCCGTGCATGACACCGGGCGCGGTGTCATAATCCGAAAAGCTGTAGTCGCCGTATTGTGAGAGTGCATATTTGGTGCGGAGCTGTGCAGGAATATGCCGCAGTCCGCGCATTTTGTCAGCGATGCCGTGCTCGGTGCTGTCTGTCCATGACTGATAGCCGTTCAGAAAGATGCGGTCGGATTCGTTGAACGCATGAGAGTAGACTGCGCACAGCTCCTCCAGGACGATTTCTTCCTCTGCGCGCACGCGGACGCTGATGCAGCGTCCCTTTTGCGTGACCTTCAGGGAGACATTCTCTGTCTGCACGGTTCCGCCGGGGATCGTGAAGGAGAATTCTTCTCCGTTTTCAGTATAGCGCAGACGGACACACTTGAAATCCATAGCAGCTCCTCCTTTGCTTGATATGCAGAATCTATGCAGGATCTATGCAGGATCAAAGTTCAATGCCGTTCAGTCGGAGCAATGCTTTTGCAGTTTCCGCAGAATCGACGCCGGTCTTATTTTTCACCGGTGCAAATTCCGTCGTGCGGTCAACCTCATAAGCCAGGCAGCTCTCCTGAAGCCGTACAAGATCCAGCGCCAGCGTTTCAAACTTGTAACCGTTTGGCTCCTCCGGTACGATCACCGTGCCGTCAGGTGCCATGCAGCGGAGCTTCTTGCAGGCGCGGTGCAGCGGCAGGCTCACGTTCAGTGTCCGGTCAAGGCAATCCACCCGGAACAGATAATTCAGGATCACGCCGTAATTATAGGACAGTGTACCGTCCGGCTCACGCAGCGTGCGCATCTCATCAGTCATCTCAAAATATTCGACGATGGAGGGGTGACCGTCCTCAAGGCAGAGCACGCCGACACGCTCGTCCGGGTCAGCCTTCGCAACGACCTTCGCGCCGCTCTCCCGTCCCGATTCGATCACCGCGCCGATAAAGCACGGGTCAGCGATGCGCTGGAGCACATTGTCTACCGCAAACACGTTCAGCCATTCGATACCGGCTGCGCGGATATCCTCCAGGATGCCGTTGCGCTCCATAGATGCATACCAGCCGCCGTTGCCGTTGGGGGCTGTCAGGATCATACCGTTTTCGTTCAGCATGAGCTGTCCGTTCAGGTCAACGGCCGGGAGCTGCTCCTGCCGGAAAAAGCGGATATGGTCGCGGCTGTAGCCAAAATAGTCGTGCTCTGCAAAGAAATTGAATGTATCCTCGTAGTTGTCCTCGCTGGTCATGATGAACAGCGGAACCCAGGTGCCTGCCTGTTTAGTGACCTCCATGAGATTGCGGATCTGACACTCGAAAATGAACAGCTCGCGTGTCTCACCGATGTTGAACATGCCCTTTGGCTTATCAAAGCCCAGGCGGCTTCCCTGTCCGCCCGCAAGCATCACGGCGCCGACCTTTCCGGCGCGGATTGCCGCAAGACCCTTTTCGGTATACCGCGCACGGCGGCGGCTGATCTCTGCGCGGGTCGTGGCATAAAGCGGCGCAAAGGATCCGCGCTGCTCGTCTGCCGCGCCTGCCTCCAGCACAGAGAGATCCAGTTCAGCAAGCTGAGACTGAAGCTGCTCCTGCCGGGCAGCGTCCTGTGATTTCATATATTCTGCGAGCCTGGTCTGACCGATTGCATGCAAGGTTTCAGGGGTATGCCGTTTGACCGAATTCTGTTCCTGATTCATGGCATAGTCTCCTTTACTTAATTTTACTCTCATTATAGCATGATTTTTCAGCATTGTCAACAGTATGCTGAAAAAGGAAGCGGCCGACCGGGGATTATTTCATACGCTTCCGGCGATGTCAACCAAAGTTTTTGGTCGAGCTTTTTTCAAAAAGCTCGCGGGTCGAGGTGA
>CAMNJD010000526.1 GCA_946540705.1 uncultured Ruminococcus sp.
AGAGGCATGACCGACGGCGGTGTGATCGTGTCATACAGCGTGCCGGTTGTCCGCATCTGGCTGTCTGCGGCGGTCGCATTTGTGATCGCGATTTGTGCCTCGCTGCTTCCGCTGCGGCGCATGCAGCAGGAACCGCTGGTCGAGCAGATCCGTGCGGTCGAATGACACCCCTACCCTTTTGTGTAGTGAAATGAACAAATAGCAAACGCAGGCGGCTTCCGGCTTTTGTCCGGAGGCCGTCTGTTGCTGTATGAAACAGCCCGTTTGTGTACAATATCCATGACAGCACGCGAAAAGCCCGCAATATTTAGCGTATATACCCGATTTATGTATTGACAGAATGGAAAAATTATGATAAAATAATAGATGTTATTCGGCAGATTCCGGACGAATTGCGCGGGGATCACTGCCGGATTCGTTTGAAAATTACAATTTTTTGGCGGTTTTTTACATTTTATTCCTTGCCCTGTCAGAGTGTGTTATACTAAAAGCGTAAACCGAAATGGTGCAGGCTGTCCATGCTCGGACAGTATGTTTTACTGGGAGGGAATCATCATGAAGGGAAAGTTATTTCTGAGAGGAACCGCAGCAGCGGCAGCGCTGATGCTTCAGGCCGCTCTGCTGACCGGATGCGGCAGCTCCGGGACGGCAGGCAGACCGCAGTACGGCGGTACGGCGCAGGCTCCGGTTGAACAGATCGAGCTGAAAAAGCGTGAACAGAAGGATCTCTCACACATGCAGAATTACTGTGAGGACACCCCGCCTGAGCATCTGAAGGAGCATGCAGACGGCGGTACATACAGCGACTGCGAGCTGATCCTCATGGCAAAGGAAAACACGGATTTTTCCGCGGTCGAAAAGCTCGCTGAGAAATACGATGCGAAAATCGTCGGCTATATTGAGCTTGGTGACACATATCAGCTCCGGTTCAGCAATCCGAAGTCCTACGACGAGCTTCAGAAGCTCTGCGAGGAGCTCCGCAGGGAGAGCGGGATTGATACCGCAGAGCTGAACCTTGCAGCCGATCACGGCAGCGATGATGAGCAGACCGTGCTGATGCCGGTCACGCCAAACGACAGCCGCTACGGCGATCAGTGGGGCGCACAGGCGATCCGCGCGGACGCTGCATGGCGCTTCAACGATTACCTGACTCCTGTGAATGTCGGCCTGATTGACTCTTACGTGCTCGAAAGCCACGAGGATCTGGGCTTCGCGGAGGTCTTTAACAACGGCTCGGGCGATGCCGGCCACGGAACACATGTTGCCGGCATCATGGCTGCACGCTTTGACAACAGCACCGGCGTCACCGGCATCTATCCGTTCGGTGACGGGCATCTGTATTCCGCTTCGTGGCATGCCGGTGCATCGGGCAACTATGCAACCTCAATGACTGAGCGGGCTGCACTGGCAGATCTTGCGGCGCATGATGTCCGGGTCATCAATATGAGCTTCGGCGAGACGGACCGCTCCATGTCCGTCACCTATGACGGCAGCGGCCTCAGCTCGCTCGAGTCAGAGAGCCGCAACTACAGCAGCTACCTGAAGCGTATGCTGGACAACGGGGCAGACTTTCTGCTTGTCACCTCTGCGGGCAATTCCAGCGGCACAAAGACAGAGGGTACGCACTGGCACCGCACCTCCAACCAGAGCGGCGGCTGGAACTGGCAGAAGATCGACCCGTTGAATTCGCAGGATTATGCTGCCGGTGAATATTATGATGTCGAAGCGAAATACAATAGCTGGATGAACTACATCCCATACCTGAGCGACGATGCGTCCAGAACAGTTGCAGAGCATATCATCGTCGTCGGTGCATGCACTGAGACAGGCTCCGGCAGCTACCGCAGAAGACCCTCCAGCAACGACTGGGACGGCGTGGATATTATCGCGCCGGGCAGTGACATTCTGAGCTGCTATGCCGCCTCCGATTCCGATTATGAATACCTCAGCGGTACATCTATGGCGGCGCCGCATGCGGCGGGCGCTGCGGCAGCGGTCTGGTCGGTCAATCCCGATCTCAGCGGCCCGCAGGTCAAGGAGCTTCTGCTCGGTGCTGCGGATACGACCGTTTCGGATTCCGGAAAGAACATGCTCGATATGAATGCTGCCGTGACACAGGCACTCGCAGTCTACGGCAATGCCGACGGCAAGCATCTGGAAGATATTGTGGATCACGGCGTTTTGACCGGTACGGTGATCGACGGCGTGAGCGGCGAACCGATCTCCGGCGCGGCCGTGACTGCGGGGCAGTCCTCCGCACATACCGATGCAAACGGCGTGTTTGAGCTCGAGCTCAAGCCCGGCGAGCAGACGGTCACGGTCAGCGCACAGAATTACGAATCCTACAGCACGACACAGTACATCACTGCGGCCGGTCTGACTGACCTCAACCGCATCAAGCTCTTTGCCGTGCTCTCCGATTTCACTGTTCCCGAGACACTGACGGTCGGCATCGGCGCGGAAATGCAGATTCCGCTGACCGCGACTCCGGCTCAGGCCGATGTCTCCCGGATCAGATGGAGCAGCTCCGATCCTTCCGTGGTAAATGTCCTCACGCAGGGCATGGTCATCGCACTGAAGGAGGGCACTGCCGATATCACTGCTTCTGCGGAGATCGGCGGCAAAACCGTTACCCGCGTCTGCAAGGTCACGGTCGATGAGACTGTGCGCGACTGCGTGCTGGTGCTCGATATGTCCGGCAGCATGGACGGCGAGCCGCTCAGCGAGCTGCGGGAGGCTGCAAACAGCTTCTGCGAACAGCTTTTCTCGGCTTCCCCGCAGAACCGCGTCGCGTTCGTCATCTTCGGCAGCGAGGTCAGAACCTACGATTTCGTGACCACGCTCTCTGAGGCGCAGTCAATCATCAACACGGCCAATGACGGCGGCATGACCAATATGAACGGCGGCCTGATAGCGGCAGGTGAGCTGCTCGACAACGGCAAGCGCAGCAACGCGATCGGCAATATCGTCATCATGGCGGACGGCGGGCCGAACGAGGGCAGCGAGCTCTCCGGCGGCGAGATCTCCGCCTACTGCGGCTATGACCTCCCGTATCACGATGCGGTCTGCGTCACCGCGAGGGAGCTGCGCACCAGATACAATATCTACAGCCTCGGCTTCTATCACAATGTCAGCGTGTGGGACAATGAAACCAGAGATATCATGAGCTATTTCATGAGATCCCTCGCAAGTGATTCGGCGGACTACTACGATGTGACGGACGGCAGTCAGCTTGTCTTTGCCTTCGGCGATATCGCGGCCAGCGTCGTGGACGGCGCGTGTACCGTCATCTGCATCGCCTGCCCGGTCGATGTGACGATCCGGCACGAAGGCGAAATGATCACCAGCTCCGACCCCGATGCACTCGAGGCGGATTTCGGCCGCATCACACTCTACGGCCAGGACAATGACATCAAGCTCGTCAGACTGAAGGCCGGTATTGACTATGATATTGCGCTGAACGGCATCGGCGAGGGCAGCATGGACTACAGCATCATGCACTATTCCTCCGACAGTCAGCTCACTGACCAGCGTTCCTTTGAGGATGTTCCGCTGAACAGCTCCATGAGGGGCAAGAGCACGACCGCCACCGACAAGGATACGGAGCTGCTCGTGGACACCGACGGCGACGGTGAATACGGCATGGTCTGGCGCTGCGGTGCAAACGGCTCGGGCTCCGTGATCGGAAACAGTGAGCAGATGCAGCGGGCAGCAGTCTCCAGGCCCACGGTTGCAGCCAGCGATATGACAGCCGGTTTTGTCGCTGCGGGCGCCGCGCTGATCGGCCTGACCGTTCTGATTATCGTGATGATGAAGCGCGGGAGCAGGCAGGAGTCTGTCCCGGCACCGGCAGAGCAGCCTGCACAGGCCGATCTCATGACTGTCCGTGCGCCGGAAATCGCGGTGCAGCAGAGTGCGCCGGTCAGACTGCCCGGCAGCAGTCAGGGAAATCTGATCACGCAGAATGTGCAGGTCACACAGGCGATGAACGGCACACATGATGTGACACAGACCGTCAGACAGCTTCAGGTCATCGGCGGCAGCATGAACGGTATGGCACTGGGCATCTCCGCAGATGCCGATATCCTGATCGGCCGCGCCGGAAACGGTGCGAACCTCGCGCTCGCACCCGATTATATCCACGTTGCAAGACGGCACTGCCTGGTACGGTACGATTCGGCCAGAAAAATGTATCTTGTGACCGATCTTGGCTCCGTGAACGGCACATTGCTCTCAAACGGCACACGGCTTCAGCCGAATCAGCCGGTGCTTGTCATGAGCGGAGAGATCCTGACGCTGGCAGATGCGGCCTGCCGGATCCGGCTCGGATAACGGCAGGGATCACACAGAATACAAAAAGAGGGGATGAACAATGATGCTGAATGAACAAAGCAGTATGCGGCTGCTGATCTGTGAGCCCGACAGCGATGCTGCGGAGCATGTGCAGGCGGCCGCCGGAAAGCTGGAGGCGTTCATTCAGCCGATCCGCTGCTTTCAGACCCTCTTTTCCCTCGAAAGCTATCTGGCCGATACCGTCCGGGGCAGCGCAGAGGTCGTGGTGCTCTCTGCGGATTTCCCTGAACACAAGAGCTATGAAACGGCGGTCCGGCTCTGGAAGATGTTTCCGCATCTGCTGATCCTCTTTACGGCATCGGATCTCTCAAAGACTGTTCCGCTGCTGTTTACCGAGACACGCCCGTACACACCGTTCGGGCTGCTTCAGGTACCGTTTGACGACAGTGCGCTGACAAAAAATCTGGAGCAGGCGATCGAGGCGGTGTCGCTGAATATCCCGCGCTGCTTTATCCTCAAGACGCAGTTCGGGCTGGCCTCGGTCCGGTTCAGCAGGATCCTCTATGCGGAAAGTGAAAAGCGAATCGTGCATATCTATTTAACGAACGGTCTGCAATATGACAGTTATATCAAGATGGATGTGCTGGAGGAGGCCATGCCGCAGAACTTCATGCGCATTCATCAGAGCTTTCTGGTCAATCTGGATTATGCACAGATGATCAGCGACAACAATCTCGTTCTCTCGAACAGCAAATCGCTCCCGATCAGCCGGAACTACAAAAGTACGCTGAAGGAGCGGCTGTTCACGCTGAAGGGCTGCTGATGCAAGGCAGCCGGATCATCGGAAAGGAGCGGCCTTCCGGCCGGTGTGATTTTATGGATGTTACGTATCATATTCTGAGTGAAACGGGCGGCAGACCTGTCAATGAGGACAGCGTCGGCATGGCGCGTCACGGCGAAGCCTATTGCTTTACCCTTGCGGACGGACTGGGCGGCCACGGAAGCGGCGAAATCGCCTCGGCACTGGCCGTCGAAACGCTGGAGGAGGTCTTTCGGGAATTTGAGCCCGAGGAGGCCGAGACATGGCTCACCAATGCGTTTCTCTGTGCGCAGCAGAATGTCATGGAAAAGCAGAAGGAGCTCAATAATACCAACGGCATCAAGACGACCCTGACAGCGGTCGTGATCGAGGAGGACAGATTCCAGTGGGCGCATATCGGCGATTCCCGCATCTATCTGTTCCGGCGCGGCAAGTGTCAGCGCAGAACGCTTGACCACAGTGTGCCGCAGATGCTTGTTTCTGCGGGTGAGATCAGGGAGAAGGATATCCGGCATCATCCGGACAGAAACCGCCTGCTCCGCGTGATCGGCACCGAATGGGACAGCCCGCGGTTTGAGGTCGGCAGAGCCTTCAGCCCCTCAAAGACCGATTCACTGCTGCTCTGCTCCGACGGCTTCTGGGAGCTGATCGACGAGAAAACAATGGAGCGGGAGCTCAGGAAGGCCGAAACCGTTGAGGAATGGATCAAAGCGATGGAACGCGAGGTGCTCCGCAACGGCGAACAGAAGGAAATGGACAATTACTCCGCGATCGGGATCTGGCTGCGGTGAGGATTGTGCAGACGAGGGAGGAATCACAATGGCTGTGACACAGTGCAAAGCGGGTCATTACTATGACGATGCGAAATTTCAGAGCTGTCCGCACTGCAAGCCGGACAGTGCTTTTGCGATGAATCACGGCTTTGATCGCGTGGATGTGAACGGAGAAGCGGACGATGTCGGCTTTGCACCGGCACCGGTCACGCCGCCTGCCCCGGAGATCCCCTTGGCGCCGGATCCGGAACGGCATCCGACCGTGAAAGCGGATCCGCGGAAAGAATCTGTCCCGACGGAGCAGGCAACGGTCGGCTTTTTCCGGAAGGCATCTGTGCAGCCGCCCGTGGGATGGGTCGTCGGACTCAACGGCAGCCGCAGCGGCAGTGTCCATACCCTCTATGAGGGCAGAAACCAGATCTTCGATTTCTGTGAGACTGCGGCAGAGCGTGCCTGCACACTGATCTATGATGCAAAGGGAAATCAGTATTTGCTTCAGCTTTCCGCGCTGACGGTCGATGTATCCGTCAACGGCAAGCGGCTGCGCGATCAGATCGTGCGGCTCCGCGGACGCTGCGTGATCTGCTGCGAAAAGGCACAGTATTTGTTCGTACCGCTGTGTGAGGGGGGGTTCCGGTGGAAAAACGTCTGATTGCCGTGCTCAGTGCGGCTTTCTGTATGCTGACCGCTTCAGCACTCCCGGCATATGCCGCTGATGCGTATGTGGAGCAGATTCAGTGCGTGATGCCGCAGATCCATGTATATCTGCGGGCGGATGACGGGCTCTCCGGCGATCAGGTCGCGGCATATCTCGATTCGGAGCAGCTCTCCGATGTGGATGCAGAGCCGTTTTCGGAATCGGGGGAGGCAGTGCATTATTATGTGCTGCTGGACAGCTCCGGCTCTGTGCCGAAAACCTATACCCAGCCGCTGAAGGACGCTGTTCTGGAGATGGGCGCGCATCTGCGCAGCAATGACCGGATCACCGTGCGCACCGCCGGCGAGAGTGTGCAGATGCTCTATGACGGCAGCGGCAAGGATGCCGATTTTGCGGCGGCTGTTGACCTTTATCAGCCGGACGAACAGGAAACGCTGCTCTTTGAGGGCCTTGCAAAATGCGCCGAGCAGGCGGATAAGGAGGCCGGTGAGCAGTTTGAACGCAATGTGCTCTTTGTCTTTTCGGACGGCGTCAATGAATCCGTCGGTGTGACCGTGCGGGACGAGGCTGCTGCAAAGCTGAAGGACGTACAGCTCCCGGTCTATGCCTTCGGGCTTGGGAATGACAGCGGGGGGCTTGATCTGTTCGGACAGCTCGCCCGCGATACCGGCGGAACGCTTCAGCGTGTGCAGCCGGATGAAACTGCCGGCGCGGTATCTGCGCAGATGGATGCGCTGATGCAGGATTATATCATCACGCTCGGTACCGGCAGCAACCGGACAGGCAATGCAAGAGAGCTGCTGCTTCAGATCAGCGACTATCAGTTCGCGCAGACCGTGACGCTGCACCCCAAGCGCTGGGTTCCTGATACCGAAGCGCCGCAGGTCAAGGCACTGACCCGCGGCGAGGACGGCCATATCCGTGTCGATTTCTCCGAGCATGTGGAAGGCGCCGATGTCAGGGAAAACTATAAGGTCGCGTGCAGCAATGACCCTGTGCCGGTCAGAGCCGTGCGGTACTTCCCGCAGGAGGACGGCACGAGCTATGCACTGCTTGAGCTCGGCGATCTGCTCTACTCGGGCAATTATGAGGTGCATTTCTACAATATCACCGATGCCTCGCAGGAGCAGAATCCGCTCAGCACGGATTCGTTCAGCGCAGCGGTCGTCGGCAGCAGCAGCCAGACGGAAAAATCCGTGCGGCTGCTCTGGAAGCATATGTGGTGGGTGATCCCCGTCTGCCTCATCGGCGTGATCGCACTGGTGACGCTCCGGGTCATCCGCAGGCACAAAGGCATTGTGCAGCAGGACGGCAGCATCGTGTTTCAGGATGCGCTGCAATCCAAGGTGCATATCACAAACGCCGCAGGCAGCGGCATTCAGCTTTATCTGACCGTTCAGAGCGCTCAGACGCTCCCGACAGAGATCACGACCGTTCTCAATCAGGCTGTGATGTTCGGGCGCTCCTCTCAGTGTCAGGTCTATTTCGACGATACGACAATGTCAAGACAGCATTTCCAGATCTTTCAGCGGGACGGCGCTCTCTGGGCGGCGGACTGCGGCAGTACCAGCGGAACACAGGTCAACGGCGTGCCGGCTCACGAGCCCGTGATGCTGCACCCGGGCGATACAGTCTCCGCAGGACTCACGAAAATTACAGTCAGGTGGTGAGCAGCGAATGAATACGGAGCATCTTTGCCCGGATTGCTTCCGGGAAACCTACCAGAACGGCGTCTGCACCTTCTGCGGCTATCGGCATGACCCGACCGCGAACTCACGGCATCATCTGAAGCAGTTTTGCATTCTGCATGAGCATTATGTCATCGGGCGCGTCATCGGTGCGGGCGGCTTCGGTATCACCTATAAGGCATATGATATCCTGAACAAAACAACATGTGCAGTGAAGGAATTTATGCCAAACGGCATCGCGGTCCGCGCCTATGACCGGCTTCATGTGCAGCTCAATTCACCGGATGATCTGCCGGTCTATCAGCACGGCCTGAAGCGGTTTGTCGAGGAGGCGATGATCCT
>CAMNJD010000527.1 GCA_946540705.1 uncultured Ruminococcus sp.
CCTTGCGTCAGCAAGGCGGCGGCTTTCTGCCTTGTCTCACGACAAAAATCCTGCGCATCTATTCTTCAAGATTTAATTGGTACATCAATAGAATGACAGCAAAAATGTTGATTCGGTTACGTTTTCCGCCGCAGCTTCGCGATAAAAAATCCGTCGCTGCCGAGCTGCTCCGGAAACAGCGTCGTCATATCCCGTGCGAACGGAGCGACCGCCGGGTAATTCTGCCACGGCTTCTCCGGGCTGAATTCCGGATGCGCCGCAAGGAAGCTGCGGACGACCTCCTCATTTTCGCGCCTGAGCACTGTGCAGGTCGAATAGACCAGTACCCCGCCGGGTCTGACGGCCTTTGCCGCCGCTTCGAGGATCTGAAGCTGAATTGCGGGCAGTCCGGCCGCTTCTTCGGGCGGCTTATAGCGGATCTCCGGCTTTCTGCGGATGACGCCGTACCCCGAGCATGGCACATCGCAGAGCACGCGGTCGGCAGACGGCTTTTCGGTGCTGCGCGCATCGCCGGCCTGCGCGGCAATGCAGTCAAGGCCGAGCGCCTTCGCGCCGGTGCGGATCAGATTCACGCGCTTTTCGTGCAGGTCACAGGCAAAGACCCTGCCGCGGTTCTGCATCAGCTCGGCAGCGGTAAAGGTCTTGCCGCCGGGTGCCGCACAGACATCGAGCACAGTCTCGCCGGGCTGCGGGTCGAGCGCGAGGCAGCAGAGCTGCGAGGCGAGATCCTGCACATGCATGATGCCTTCTGCCGGATGCCTGCCGCGTTCAAGCAGATAGGCGCCGGGAATGCCGCTGACGGGCTCCGCACCGGTCTGTTCGCGGAATGCTTCATCACTGAGCCGGAGCGGATTGCGCCGCACATAGACCGGCGGCACCTCGAGTGAATTTTCGAGGAATGCGGCCACGGTCTGTTCTCCCCAGTCCGCCAGAAGCAGCCTGAGCAGCGGCTCCGGCACGGAATATGTGACCGACAGCGCACCGATCCGGTCTTTTGGCAGAGGAATCTGCTTTCCGCCCCGGATGAATCCGCGCAGCACGGCATTGACCATCCCCGCGGCACTGGTTTTCTTCAGCTTTTTGACGGCCTCTGTCCAGAGATTGACCGCTGCTGATTCGGTTGTATGCAGATACAGCAGCTCATAGATCCCGCAGCGCAGAATGCAGAGCACCTCGCGGTCGAGCTTCTGCGGCGGACGGCTGGAATGTGCCGCAATGCAGGCATCGAGCGTGAGCATCCGCTCAAAGACGCCGCGGTAGACCGCGGTACAGAGTGCGGTATCCTGTGCGGTCAGGTCTTTTGCGTCCGCGAGCGCACCGGTCAGTGCGAGATTGGAATAGCTGTTTGCGGAGATCGAGCGGATCAGTGTCCTCACACAGATCAGCCGCGCATCCAATCCGATCATCTGCGGTTGCGGATCGCGAGCAGACGCAGCAAATGCAGCAGAGAAACTGCGACCGCAGCGACATAGGTCATCGCGGCTGCATTGAGCATCTCCTTGGTACAGCGAATCTCCTCCTCGCCGTACAGGCCGCTTGCTCTGAGGTCGCTGATCGCTCTTGCGCTGGCATTGAATTCCACCGGCAGCGTCACGATCTGGAAGAAGATGACCGCGCAGAATGCGATGATACCCAGGGTGATGAGATTCGTCGCGCTGAACATAATGCCGAGCAGGACGAGGAAATAGGACACCCACGAGGAGATATTGGTCGATTTGACGATCGCGCTGCGGATGCGGACGGGGGTATAGCCCTCCGCATGCTGCACCGCGTGGCCGGTTTCGTGCATGGCAATGCCGACGGCCGCGACGGATGCGACATTGAACACATCCTCCGAGAGGCGGATGGTGTTGGTCGAGGGATCAAAATGGTCGGTGAGGCTGCCCGCACAGGGCTCGATCGTGACATTGTAAATGCCGTGCGCCATGAGCATCTGTCTGGCGGCCTCCGCACCGGTGATGCCGCGGGAATTCGCGACCTTCTTGTATTTGCTGAAGGTGCTGCGGACATGTGCCGAAGCGATCAGCGTAATCAGAATCGAAATAATAACAGGGATCCAATACATACAGAACACTCCTTTCTGAAGCGCGTCAGCGGGGTCATTCCGCGGCGGTGAAGCAGTCTCCTGCCTGCACGCGGAAGCCTCTGAGAAAATCAGCGACCGGCATGGCGCGGCCGCCTTCGGCCTGCATCACAGACGGCCGGACGCAAAGCCCGTCGCCGCAGACAAAGGTGCAGGTTTCCGGGTCGGTGACCGTCCCGGCGGGGGCATCTGCGTGCAGGTCTGTCAGCACGCAGCGGTGCAGCTTGACCCGCTTGCCGTTGAGCAGGGCATAGCCGGTCACGCCGCGGATCGTCCGGTCAATCTCACATGCGGGGCGGGTGAAGTCCAGACGGCTCATGTCCTTTGTGATCTTCTCGGCATAGGTGACGCCGTCCGCGCCCTGCGGGGTCGGGTGCAGCGTCCCGTTTTGCAGCATGGAAAGTGTTTCGCGCATCGCATCGGCGGAGAGCTGCGACAGTCTGTCGTGCAGCGTATCGGCAGTCTCGTCCGGCGCGATCTGTGTTTTCAGCGTGCAGAGCATATCGCCGGTGTCGAGCCCCTCCGCCATCTGCATCGCGGTCACGCCCGATTCCGCGTCCCCCGCGAGGATCGCCCGCTGGATGGGTGCGGCGCCGCGCCAGCGCGGCAGCAGTGACGCATGCAGATTGATGCAGCCGTATTCCGGCAGACCGAGAATCTCTTTTGGCAGAATCTGCCCGTAGGCAATGACGACGATCAGCTCCGGCGCGATGGACTTCAGCGTGCTGAGTGCCTCCGCGGCATCATCCCCTTTGCGCAGGGAAAGCGGCTGATACACGTCCAGTCCCAGCTCCAGTGCCTTTGCCTTGACCGGCGAGGGCTGTAGCTTCCTGCCTCTGCCGCGCGGGCGGTCCGGCTGCGTGAACACAGCGCTGACCGTGTGCCCCTCCCCGCAGAGCATTTCCAGTGTCGGCACGGAAAATACCGGCGTGCCCATAAAAACAATATTCATCGGGGCTCAGCCCTCCTCCAGCTCCTCCGGCTTTACAAATTCCTCGACCTTTTCGAGGAACAGATGCCCGTCGAGGTGATCGTTCTCGTGACAGGCGCAGCGTGCGCCGAGATCCTTGAGCTTCAGCTCATACGGCTGTCCGTTCCGGTCATAGGCTTTCAGGACGACATTCTTCGGTCTGGTGACATAGCCCCACTGGTTCGGGACGGACAGACAGCCCTCAAGGTCGCGCACCTGACCGGATGTCTTGACGATTTCCGGGTTGACCGCTTCGATGACCGGGCCGTTTTCTTCGAGGATCATGATGAAGACCCTGCGGAGGATGCCGACCTGCGGTGCAGCGAGCCCGACACCGCCGGACTTCTTGAGCGTATCGGTCATATCGTCCAGAAGCTGTGCGAGCTTTGCGTCAAATTTTTCGACCGGGCGGCAGTGCTTTTTCAGCACATCGTCCCCGACCTCCACGATTTTGCGGATTGCCATTTGGATTCTCCTTTTGTTGATTTCAGTTGATCGCGGCACCGGTATGGCGGCGCAGAATGCCGTCTCCGGTGAAGGTATAGGTGCTGAGACACACAGTCTCAGCGGAAAGCTGCTCCTGCGTATACCACGGGTTCGGGTCACAGTTATAGCCTGCGAGGATATATGCGCTCTGTGCGGGCATAAAGCCGTTCGCAAGCAGAAAGACCCGTTCGCCCCGTTCGTTTTCGGCTTCATCGACGATCAGCACGGCATGACCGGGCGAACCGCCGTGACAGAGGAAATCGCCCGCACGGGCATCCTGTATACGGATCGGCTCGGACTCCTTTTCGAGCGAGAGCGTCCCGGCATAGCGCATGACAGTCATGAGCCAGTCATGAAAGGTCTGCTCATCGTCAGATGCACCGGCAATCGGCAGCCAGACGGCGAAGTCACCGGCAGCGGCGATGCGGTTTCCGCGGCTGAATCTGCTGTAATCGCAGAGCTTGCCGTTTGTGAGATGAAACGCGAGCCGGTCCTTCTGTCCGTTTGCCCAGAGGTACTCGCTCCAGAAGCGGATGACCGTATCGGCACATTCCTGATAGCCCTCATCCCCGACGCTCAGCGTATAGACCGCCGCAGCATTGCCGTTTGACAGGGTTCTGCCGTCAAAGGTATAGATGAGGCTGCCGTTTTCATAGAGCGGCTGATTCCGCATAAAGCGCAGAAAGCTGTGCGGTGCCGCTTCGGTTCGGGTGAAGCCCTCCGGCGGGAGAATGCGCGTTTCCTGTGTCATCCCCTCCGGATTGAGATACGGGTTTTCATCGGCCGCTTCGACCTGCACGGTAACCGCAGCGGGCTTCCAGTGCCGGTAGGGCTTGACGCGCAGCGCCAGCCAGCAGACTGCCGATACGGCCGGCAGCCCGATCAGCAGAAGGAGCAGGTCGATGAGCAGCCGTTTTTTCGTCAGCTTCTTTGCAGGCATGGCACTTGTCCTCCGTTTGCGGTCATACGCCGCAGTCGCCGTTCATATCGGCATAGATCGCGGCAAGCTGCGTGATCTTTTCGCTGTGGGCGCGTTCGAGCAGCCCGCGGATAAATTCGCGCATTTCCGCGGTATTCTTGCATTTGAGCAGCAGCCGCATCCGGTATTTGCCGCAAAGTCTGCCGTAACCGGCGGGAACCGGCCCGAGCACCCGCAGCGGGAGCTTCAGATTTTTCTGCCGGATCTCATCGGTCAGCATCCGCGTGAAATCCGCAGCGGCTCTCTGCACATGCATCTCATCGAAATCGGAAAAGCCGATGACGCAGAGGTCGCAGACCGGGGGATAGAGCAGTGCGCGCCGCACGCTGATCTCCTCCTCATAGAAGCGGTCATAGTCCTGCTGCGCCGCAAGCTGTAAGACATAGTGGTCGGGCATGTAGGTTTGCAGGATCGCCCTGCCCGGATGCGCCCCGCGGCCGCCGCGCCCGACGACCTGCGTCACCAGCGAGAACGTCCGCTCATAGCTGCGGAAATCGCCGGAGAACAGTGCCTTATCGACGCTGACGACACCGACGAGCGTGACATTCGGGAAATCGAGCCCCTTGCCGATCATCTGCGTGCCGCATAAAATATCGTATTCGCCCCTTGAGAACGCCTGAAAGCCGGTCTCATAGGCGGTTCTTGTCATGGTCGTATCCGCATCCATGCGGAGGATTCTCGCATCGGGGAGCAGGCTTTGCAACTCCTCCTCGAGCTTTTGCGTTCCGAAGCCCATCTGCCGCAGCTTGCTGCCGCCGCATTTCGGACATTTACTGACCGGCGGCTGCACATGCCCGCAGTAATGGCACATCAGGCTGTTGTTCTTCTTGTGATAGGTCAGCGGCACAGAGCAGTTCGGGCAATAGATCGGCTCATAGCACTGTGTGCATTGCAGCAAAGTCTGATAGCCTCTGCGGTTGAGCAGCAGAATGCTCTGCTCGCCGTTCTGAAGATTCTCCAGCAGTGCCTCCGTCAGCGTCACCGAAAACGGACTGCCGTTCCCGTTCATGCGCTCGGTGTTCATATCAACGATCGTCACGGCAGGGAGCGGTGCCTGATTATAGCGCTGATCCATGCGCAGCAGATGATAGACGCCGCGCTCTGCGAGGTACCGGCTTTCGAGCGAGGGGGTCGCGGAGGCGAGCATCAGCACGGCATTGTGATACCGGCATCTGGCCTTGGCGACATCCGCCGCGTGATAGCGCGGAGACTGCTCGGATTTATAGGAGTGCTCCCCCTCCTCATCGAGGATGATGAGCCCGACACGCGGCAGCGGCGCGAACACCGCGCTTCTGGTGCCGATGACGATTGAGATTTCACCGCGCCGGATGAGCTTGTCCGTGTCATAGCGCTGAGCGAGCGAGAGCCCTGAGTGCAGCATCGCGACCTGATTGCCGAAGCGCGACTGAAAATACTGCACAACCTGCGGGGTCAGCGAGA
>CAMNJD010000528.1 GCA_946540705.1 uncultured Ruminococcus sp.
TTAAAATAATCATTCGGACAAATAATCAAGATCATAAAGCTGTAATCATATGATAAATTCCGATTTACAGCAATAAGCTTCCGAAAACCAATGAACTGAAAGATGCGCATAACGCTTCCGGAAAGATTTAGAATAACGGCTGTCGGCACTGCCGACAAATTCTGATTTAGCTTAGTAACAATAAGTACAATGCCCCTGAGCACTTTGAAGGGCTCAGGGGCAAAACTTCTATATGGGTACCCGTCTGATTGCCCGGGGCTCCCGCCCGCGGGTTTGACCTGACATCCTGTTCATGCTTTCTGCATAATTGTATTGTGCAATGATATCCACTTCACAACCGGGCGCTTCAAAATCTGAAGATTCACTTGACAATCTGAAGATTTAATATTATAATAGAATAGAGACTATCAGAACCATGATGCAAAGGGGGGAAGCGCATGGTTCGGCCCGAGAAAAACAAAGGGATGATCGGCGTCATTGCTGCCGAGGTCAACAGCATCGAGCAGCGCCAGATTATGAAGGGTATCATCCGGAAAGCACAGGAGGTCGGCCGGAAGGTCGTTGTGTTCTCCAATCTGTACAATTCCTATGAATATAATAATGATCTGGCGCTCGAAAACCGCATCTATGAGCTGATGTTTTCGCCGGATCTCTGCGGGCTCGTGCTGATCGAGGAGTCGATCATCAACGAAACGCTGCGCGAGATCATCCGCGGCATGCTCGAAAAGCGGCAGGATATCCCTGTCTGCGCGATCGGCATTTACGTCGAGGCGATCGCCTTCCCGAATGTGCGCTTCATTGATTCGGACGACGCACGGGATATGGAGGAGCTGACCGAGCATCTCATTCAGGTGCATCAGTGTGAGAAGATCGACATTCTGACCGGCTTTCAGGATAATCCCGCAGCCGAACGCCGCGTGGACGGCTATCATACGGCTCTGGAACGGCACGGGATCCCGTTTGATCCCGCGCGCGTTCACTACGGCGATTTCTGGATGACCTCCGGCGAAAAGCTGGCAGACCGCTATATCAGCCGTGAGCTGCCGCTGCCCGATGCAATCCTCTGCACCAGCGACCACATGGCCTACGGCCTGCTCGATAAGTTCCTTGCAGCGGGCATCCGCGTGCCGGAGGACGTCATCATCATCGGCTACGAATATATCTATGAGCGCATTTATCACTCGCCGATGCTCTCGACCTATCAGCGTGCGCGCATTGAGCTTGGCGTCAGCGCCGTCGAGATCATCGACTGCATCGACCGCGGGCTCGAACCGCCGGTGTTTGTCCCGCCGAAAGGCATCCGTGTCCCCGGCGAATCCTGCCCCTGCGGCGCAGATCCGGTTCAGCTCCACAGCGAGCTGGAGGCGATGCGCGTCAAGCAGCAGTATGAAAAATGGAATGTGCTTGCAACCGTCGAGCAGCAGCTCACGGTTTGCAGCACGCTCGATGACTTTATCCATGTGCTCGGCGAGCATCAGTTTCTTGTCCGCTGGGTGCAGAATATGTACCTCTGCCTCTGCGAAAACTGGTATGACACCGGCGCGGAAAAGCCCGACGATATCCTGACCTGCCGGAGCGTTATGCCGTGGAACGCCGATCAGCCTGCGATCACCTGCCGCAAGCACGATTTTCAGGCGCTCTATGCCCGTTCGCCCGAGGATTCGGTGCATTACTATCTGCCGATATTTTTTCAGAATCACTTTTTCGGCTATTATGTGCTGGAATATCACGGCCCGGATACCTATGACGATATCTTCCGCAACTGGATGAAGTCGATCTCGAACGGTCTTGAATTCCTCTGCATGAAAAATGATATCCGCTATCTGCTGCACTGTCAGAATCTCTCCGATCAGCACGATTCGCTGACCGGATTCTATAACCAGCGCGGCTATGAGTCTGCACTGCGCGCACGGCTCTCCGAGACAGAACAGCCGGTCTGGGGGCTTGCGCTGCGAACGGATGTGCTGCAAAGCGAGGTCAGCCCCTCTGCCCAGCAGAAGCAGATCGAGCGGGTGCAGCTTATTTCGGAGATCCTCCGGGATGCGCTGCCGCAGAACTGCGTGCTCGGGCGTATGGACGCGCATACCTTTTTTGCGGCGGATATTCCGTGCGAATCGGAGGCTGACTGCGGATTCTTCCGGCAAAAGCTGCTTGCCAGCATTTTCGCCCGCACGAATCTCACCGCGACGGACGGCATGGAATCGGTGATCTGCGTCACGGCTCAGCTCCCTGCAAATTCTGTCACAGACGGCATCGCCGTTCTCCGGGAGGAACTCGATGCGGAGACTGAGGCACTCATGCAGCAGAAAAGCCACCCGCATGCCGCTGCGCTTTTTGCAGTCCGGAACCGCCTATACCGCGAAATTGACCTCTCGATGGATGAGGTCTGCCGCCAGCATGCGTTCAGCGCCGGCTATTTCCGGCAGATCTACAAGAGCTGCTTCGGTGTCAGCTTTCATCAGGACGCGATCAGTGCGCGCATCTGCTACGCCTCGCATCTGCTCTCCGATACGGTCATGAGCATTGCGAGTGTGGCGGAGCAGTGCGGCTATGAGGACTACAATTATTTCCTGCGGCAGTTTCAGAAGGTGACAGGCGTCACGCCGGGACAGTTCCGCAGGAAGAGCGTATAATCCGTGACAGAAAGGACGTATTTTTATGAAAGCCCGCTTTCATCTTCCTGATTTCGCAGGACATTTCAAATTTAACATGGTATTTGCCGAGCTGCTCGAACGGCGCCCGGAATATTTCCGGGAGGGCGTTGAGATTGCGTCGTTTTACGGCGTATTCCCGCCTGCGCTCTGGAACGGCGGCCGCACGCAGGGAGGCATCTGCAATAAGAATTTCATCAAGTCCGTTATTCAGTCGGTCAACGGCAGGGGCATCCCGCTGCGCTTTACGTTTACCAATCCGATGATCGAGAAAAAGCATCTGAACGACGATTTCTGCAATACGATCATGCACCTTGCCGACAACGGCCTCAATGAAGTGATTGTGCTGTCACCGCTGCTGGAGGAGTATATCCGGAAAAACTATCCGGGCTACAAAATCACCAGCTCGACCTGTAAGCGCATCACCGACCCGGATGCGCTCTGCGATGAGGTTGAAAAGGATTATCATATTGTTGTCATTGACTATGACCTCAACCACGATTTTGAAACACTGAAACGGATCTCTGACAAGAAAAAGTGTGAGCTGCTGGTCAATGCCTGCTGCAACCCGGGATGTCCCACGCGGTCGGAGCATTATCGGATGATCGGGATTCAGCAGATCGCCTATGCGAACCATGTGAAGAAATACCGTGACGCTCCGTTCCCGGTTGAGGAATTCACAGCGCAGCATCCGGAGGTGCGGCGGTTTGATGCCTGTCCGTGTGCAGGCAGGAGCCTGTTTGAGATCAAGGGCCTGAAGAATCACATTTCGCCGGACGAGATCTGGAACACGTACATTCCGATGGGCTTTGAGCAGTTCAAGATTGAGGGACGGACAGCGAATACGCTCAATCTGATGGAGCATTATATGTATTATATGATCAAGCCCGAGCGCAGGGATGAGGCGCGGTTTGAGTTTATGAAGTGGCTGACGGCGAACGATGTTCTGGAAATTCTGGAATAACGGGAATCGCGCCCCGCGCTTGGGGTTCTTCCCCCATGCCCCAAACTTCCCGAGCCGGAAAGGGCGATGCTGATATAGAAGTATTAAGCCATAGTATTTCTGATGTAAGGTCAGAAGTACTATGGCGTTTCTATTGGCAGTGCAGAGATGATGCGCTATAATTGTTACTGACAAAAATCGGAATTTGTCGGCAGTGCCGACAGCCGTTATTCTAAAGCTTTCCGGAAGCGTTATGCGCATCTTTCAGTACACTGGTTTTCGGAA
>CAMNJD010000529.1 GCA_946540705.1 uncultured Ruminococcus sp.
GATCAGGGGATGTGCCTGTTTCCTGCGGCATCAGATATGCCTCATAGTCCCATGCGGCCGAGGGTGCGTGCGTCTGCATCCGTCCGATCGGCGCATCGCAGGTCGCAAATGAGCCGCGGATCAGCCTGCCCTTTCCCGTGCGCACGCCCGTCCAGAAATCCTCCTGCGGAATTTGCAGCGGCATGTGCTGGAAATTGTTGCTGCCCTGCGTATAGAGCGGGCGCGGGTCGGCTGTGCGGAGCGTGTCAATGATCTCACCGAGCCGCTCCGGACTGCCCCAGAGCTCATTGCCCAGCGAAAGCATCACGAATGAGGGATGATTGCCGAATGCGCGGCAGATGCGCAGCCCCTCGCGGATGAGGTATTCCTGCTGTGCCTTGTCGTATTTCTCGCCGCCCGGTGCATCAACCGTGCCCCAGAACGGCAGCTCCGGCTCCATGTAAATGCCGAGATCGTCCGCCGCATAAAATGCCGCTTCAGGGGGGCAGCAGGTATGAAAGCGCAGGTGGTTGATGCCCCATTCCCGATAGGTGCGCAGCGCATCGTACCAGCCGTCATAGTCCGCCGGGGCGGCGCCTGTCAGCGGAAAGACCATGCCGTCGTGCTTGCCGCGCAGCATTGTCGGGACACCGTTGATCTCAAAGTGATCGCCGCAGGCTTTGAAGTCCCGCAGACCGAATTCGACAGCCGCGTTTTCCCCGTTCTCCAGATGAAACGTCAGCGCGATCTGCCCTGTGTGATATTCACCCCAGCGCGGGGCATCCGGCATCAGCGGAATCTCGGCGGTAAACATGCCGTCCGCATCCGCTTCCAGCGTCACATTCTGCCGCAGCGGCTTCTGCTTCGGGGTCGGCGTTTCCTGCGCCGTGACCGCTGCCGTGACCGACTGTGCGCCGTGCAGCAGCCCTTTGACCGTCACACGGCTGTTTGCGTCATCGGGAAATGTGCGCAGCTCAGAGAGGTACACATGTTCATGGAATGTCAGTGTCATTTTTCCGGTCACGCCGATCCAGTTTGTCTGCGTATCCTGCGAGGTCATATGTCCGCCCGGAACCGGGTAATCCGTATTCTTCACACAGAGCACGAGCTCTGTTTCCGGTTTCAGATGTCCGGTGAGCACATAGACATGCGGGGTACACAGGCTGTTTTCGCTGCCGATCAGCGTTCCGTTGACCCAGAGCTTCGTCATGCGTGTGCGCTCCAGCGTGAGCATGCAGACCGTGCTGCACTGCTCCGCGGGAATCCGGACGGTTTTCCGCAGCCAGAGCTGTCCGGCAAAGGGATATTTTTCGGTGAGGAAGCCGTCCTCGCGGCGGCCATTATACCGGCCGATCTGCTGCTGTGCGGTCGTGCCGGGAAGCTGCATGGTCAGCGGAAAATCGGCGGGCGGTTCGCTGTAAATGACGGGTGCCGGGTCAGGACAAAGCTGCCAGCTCCCTGTGAGGTCAAGGATTGTACGGTTCATGTTGCTGCTCCTTTTGTGGAAATCATATGCTTGATTATAGCACAAAACGGGCTGCCGCGCAATGCACAGACGGGTGAAGAAGTTGTTGTTTCCTGCTCAGTTCAGACCTGATTGTCCGGCGCCAGCAGCGCGGGTGATATCCCGTAGAGGCTCCAGCGGCTGCCGATCCGGATGAGCGCGACCCGGTGATCAATCGGGAGCTGTTCGGAGCGTTCGCTGCCCGAAACGCAGACCGTACAGGACACAAAATATGCCTGCCCGATCTCCGTATCTGCATGATACAAGGCGTTCAGATGCCGTTCAAGCGAGCGCTTTTTCGCGTCTGACATCTCCTTGCAGGTCACATCCTCGAACCGCACGGAGATATTCTCGCCGTAATTCGCGTCGAGATATTCCGCCTTGCCGTAGGAGAGCGAGGTGTGGACGAACTCCTTATAGCCGTCTGCGCCCCATTCGCGCATCAGGTCGTTCAGCTCACACTGGGGCATGGTTTCCAGCACGGCATCGGTATCGCCGGTGAGATAGCCCTTTGCAAAGCTGTTGAGCATGTCCTCCGCCCGCTTTTCCGGCGGATTGCCGAAGAACAGCAGAATGATCAGCAGCAGCGCTGCGAACAGAATGATGATCGGGATGATATACAGCGGACGGCGGTGCGGCCGGGGAAGCGCGGCCGCATCGGGAACAGCCTGCGCAGGAGCCGCCGGCACAGACATCTGCGCCGCGCTGCTGCGGGCTTCCGCGCAGTGCGGACAGATCTCGCTTTCGTCCTCTGTCGGAGTACCGCAGTATTTGCAGATCGGCATAATTGCTGCCTCCTTTTTGTGTGATGATGCGGAATCGCCCCGCACGGCTCGGTACGGGGCGGATCGGTATTATTTTTCGAGCTGCATCTTTGCCGCAGTCAGGGTATTGCGCATGAGAATGGCGCGGGTCATCGGGCCGACACCGCCCGGGACCGGCGTGATCGCAGAGGCGATCTTCTCAACGGCATCATAGCAGACATCGCCGACGAGCTTGCCCTCCGCATTGCGGTTCATGCCGACGTCAATGACAACAGCGCCGGGCTTGACCATATCGGCCGTGACGAAATCCGCCTTGCCGACTGCCGCGACGAGGATATCTGCCTGTCGGGTCTGCTCCGCGAGATCCTTCGTGCGGGAGTGGCAGATCGTGACAGTACCGTTTCTGTGCAGCAGGAGCATGGCCATCGGCTTGCCGACGATATTGCTTCTGCCGATGACGACGCAGTGCTTGCCGCTGATGTCAATGTTCATTGCATCGAGCATTTCGATGACACCCGCAGGGGTGCAGGGCAGGAAGTTGTAGTCACCGATCATGATGCGGCCGACGTTCTCCGGGTGGAATGCATCCACATCCTTTGCCGGTGAGATCGCGTGCAGGATCGTCTGCTCGCAGATCTGCTTCGGAAGCGGAAGCTGCACGAGAATGCCGTTCACAGTCTCGTCCTCATTGAGCCTTGCAACGAGCTCGAGCAGCTCCTCCTGCGTGGTTTCCTCCGGCAGTGCATATTCATAGGATGCGAAGCCGCATTCTGCGCAGTCCTTCTCCTTGTTCGAGACATACACACGCGATGCGGGGTTATTGCCGACGAGCACGACTGCGAGTCCGGGTTTTGCGCCCGCTGCTTTCAGCTTTTCGACCTCGGCACGTACCTCAGCCTTGACGTTCGCGGCAATTTTCTTGCCGTCAATGATCTCTGCCATATTTCAGATTCCTCCAAAAAATTGATATTCCGGTTCATTCTGCGGTCAGGCCCTGCTCTGCAAAGCGTGCCGCAACGGGTGTATTCAGGAAGGCGCTGCTGTCACATTTGACCTCGGCAGGCAGCTCGACCTCCGTCAGGGATATGCAGTCCTCAAAGGCGCCGCTGTCGATCTCGGTGACGCTCTCGGGAATGACGATATGCTGCAATGCTGCACAGCCGGAAAAGGCGCTCCAGCCGATCTTCTTCACAGTGTCAGGGATGACGATATCCGTGAGGGCGGTGCAGCCGGAGAAGGCGCAGGTGATCTCCGTCACGCCGGGGGAAAGCACAACGCGCTTTAAGCCGGTGCAGTTGGAGAACGCCATAAAGAGATAAGGGATCCCGCCGAGCAGCACGGCCTCCGTCAGTGCGGTGCATTCGCCGAACGCATGGCGGTGCAGCTCCGTGACCGAAGCGGGGACAGTGACCGAGGTGAGGCCGGAGCAGCAGAAGAACGCATGCTTGCCGATCCGGGTGACGTGCTCTGGAATCTCGATCTGCGTGAGGCTGGGGCATGCAGCAAAGGCTCCGTCCGGGATTGCGGTGACGCGGGCGGGGATGCGGATGCCGGAAAGCGCCGTGCAGCCGCAGAATACGCCGGAGCCAAGGTGCGCGAGCGTATCGGGCAGTATGATCTCCCTGAGATTTTCACAGCCGCGGAATGCGTTGCTGTGGATCGCGGTGACAGCGGCAGGGACCGTGACCTGCCTGACGGCTTTGCAGTCGAGAAACGCATCGGCTGCGATATCGGTAACGGTCTCCGGAACGGTGACGTTCCCGTCACTTCCGGTATATTTCACGAGCGTGGTGCCGGAAATCTCAAATGCAGACGGTGTATCGGCAGGCGGACTGACGGGCTGTTCGGGTGTCTGTTCCCCTCCGCCGAACAGTGTTCCGAAGATTTTGAGCTGCGGCATACGGTTTCCCTCCTTTGTTTCCCGCTCGGCCTGATGAAATGCCGGCGGTCTCTTTTTTTATGTCATGGGTGCAGCGGACACATGCACCGCGCACCAATACTATTATATCATAACAGCGCGTCTTTGTCAATCAAAAAATCGCCGCAGGAGCGGTTCATTTCCGTGCTGCCCGTCCGGCGCACCGGGCATTATTTTTTATACTGGTGCTATCATAAATCGGAATTTGTATCACAGAACCATCAGCAATGTTCCGGCTCCAATCAGGATACACCCCATCACTGACTTAAAAGTAAATTCTTCATGCAGAAA
>CAMNJD010000530.1 GCA_946540705.1 uncultured Ruminococcus sp.
GAAGCAGTGGATCGCGCTCTACACCACGAAGGATTCCCGTGCGGGCAGCCCGATTCAGGCGGGATTCACCGTGAAAAAAGGAACGACAAGCATTCCTGTGCGCACCGTTCCGCTCTCGTTCTTCGGCTTTGACTATGCAGTCAACATGACGGATACGAAGTTCACCTACAACAACAACCTGAACGGCATCTACCTCTACTACAAGCAGACAGCAGCAAAGTACGCGGGCACGGTTGAGACCGGCAATGTCCTTATGACAACCGGCGTGCTGTCCGCGATCGGCGGCGCAGGCATCTGCGGACTGATCGTTGCACTGGTCAGCAAACGTAAGAAGAAACAGCCGGAAGGAACACCGACCGCAGCCTGAAATCACGACAAACGCCGCCCTGAAACACGGGCGGCGTTTGTGCGTTCTGACAGAATCCGCGTATGACGGAAAAACGCGGCGATTTGTATCTCTTCTGTATCCATTCGTTTGGTATAATGTAGATACTAAGATATTCTGATTCTCCGGGAAAGGATGGCTGTTATGAAAAAAAGGAATCTATTTCGTAAGCTTTGCGCGGTGTCACTGTCCGTTGTGACATTCATGAGCTTCTTTACACGGGACATGGTTCAGGCGGAGGAAAAAACCGTCTATGTTTCAGAGATCATGCTGTTTCAGGCAGAGGAGCTCGTTGATGCCGTCTCAGACTGCAAATCGAAGGGCTATATCCCGCTGGAGCAGGATCTGAACTACGGAACCGGCGAGGATGCTGTGGTTCTCGGCTATAAAACGACGGAAAACCGGGATGACGCGATCACCGATCTGTCCGTGCTGACCATGGGCGCCGGATACGAAATCCGCAGCTATCAGGAGATGCTCGATCTGCAGATCGACCGGTTCATGACGCTGGCAGAGGAAACCTTCCGGATCATTCCGGAGTTCCGGCGGAATCTGGAGAAGGGCAGCCCGTCGGCTGAGATGGCATTAAAGCTGCTGAATTATTATTGGTTCGACAGCATAACGATCGAGAGCGGAAAGCCTGAGATGCCGATCAATATGGCATTCGGAGATTTCCTGCTTTCAGATTACTGCAATCCGGATTCGGAAAAGTACGAACCGAAGGCGCTGGCGGCAGTTTTGCAGCGCGGCTCCGGCTCCCTCGCCAACACGCTGTATTCGACATTTATTCCGGCTGTGGCGGATTACAACCCGGGTGTTGAATTTGTGGAGGGTGAATATCCGGTCAATGTCGATCAGGCACCCCCGGCCCAGACAATGCTGCTGGAAGAACTGCCGAGGGATGAGATGGAGGAAACCCTTCCGACCGGAATCAAAGCATCGACAGAAGCAGCAGAGACAACTGAGACGGTATCGGAAGTGCAGTCTGCGGAGCACACCGAAACCGACACGACGGCTGAGACGCTGACCGAGGAAACGACGTCTGCGGAAGATACTGCTTCGACGGAAGAGACCACCGCGACGGAAGAGACCACCGCGACGGAAGAAACAACGACGCAGACAGAAACGACACTGACAGAGCTGACTACAACCGCCACGACGGAAGCGACAACAACGCAGATCACACAAAAACAGATCACGCTGAAATGTGATTCCAGCTACGGCAACTGGGCAGAACGCATCGGTCTGACCGGCATGGCGGAAATGCTGGAGTTTGATGAGATCGACTACGAATACGAAGAGGTCTTTGACGAGCGTGTCCGCATGATCAAGAAGGCGGTTCAGGATTTCGCCGCGAATTATGAGAACGCTGAGGCCAGACTGGAAGAATACGGCCTGGAGAGCATGCTTCCCGATGACGCCGCGGGAGAATCCGCTGCGGACAGCGCAGAGAATGCCTCTCTTGAGATCATGAATCAGAATATCAAGGACAACAGTGCGGATCTGTATTACCTGCAGGCATATGAAATCCTTGACCAGTATATGTACGACGATTATACCACTGTCGCGGAATACCTGGTCGATATCGGCTCTCAGCCATATATTGACGATCCTTCGGAGCTGCATCCGTTCTATCCGCTGGCGGCCGCGCTGACCAACGGACAGGCGTATCTCATGCAGATCAACGGTGTCGCGCCGCTGGTCATGTATCTGATAAACAATGAGGAGATCACAAACAAAGCAGCTCCCATGTTCAAAGAGCTGGAAAAGAAGATCAAGGAATACGGCAGCAAGAACGGCAAAATCTCCGTCTGGGAGGGCATCGACAAGAGCAAATACGATGAGCTCTATGCCGAAACCAACCATCTGATCTTCAATGACAAAGCCGGAAAGATGCTTGAGTCCGTTACCGGTGAACGCACGGACGTGCTGAGCGTACTGGAAAAGATCATTTCTATCATACAGACCACCAGTATGATCGTCGGCACCATCACGGCAGGCATCTCGGTCGTCAGTTCGTTCGGTGTTGCAATCGGTGCGTGGTCATCTGCACTGACCTACTCTGCCTGCTTTGCGTTTGCAAAGGCGGGCGGCGTTCTTGCCTCCATTTTCGGTTATGCGGGCGGCGCGCTGATGTGGTTCAGTCAGGTATCGATCTATATTTCGATTGCTATTATGTTTGTCAATATGGCGATCACAATTTACCGGACACATTTCTATGAGGAGGATTATGTCGACGCAGCATTCAAATCCCCCGTGCCCGGAACGATCCTCGACACAAATGATTCGTGTGAATATCTCTACTACTACCCTGCGAAGGGCAGCGGAATGGACGAGGACTACAAAAGCTATAACAAAGAATACCTCCGCGGCTACGGCGATCTGAATGCCTGCGAAGGCAAGGACGACCGCTGGAGCGCGCTCTGCTGGTCGAAGAATCCGGGTGCCGGCAGCCCGCTGCGGCTGGATCAGGACGGCGTCTGCTTCCGTGCGCAGATCGGCAGCCTCTATGTGCAGCCCTGCTA
>CAMNJD010000531.1 GCA_946540705.1 uncultured Ruminococcus sp.
TTGATATGGGTGCGGAAAAGATATTTGTGTTAACCAGAATTTGTCAACCACCTAAAAAGTTACATACCCCAATAAGAATACAGAATATCCGCAGAGAACGTGAACCGGAAATCAAGGGGGAATTGCTGTGAAATCAGGAATTTTGAAATGGACATCGGCGGCGCTGGGCGCACTGCTGATGATGCAGGGAACAGGCACGCTGCTGCCGCAGCCGGGCGGGGAAAGCACCGCTGTTCTGACTGCTTCGGCCGCAGAGGATGACTATGCGTGGACAACACTGCTGAAGAATGCCGATTCGTGGTTCGGCTCGGCTGAAGCGATCAGGATCGCGGACGAGTGCATTCAGTATCAGGTTTCCGGCGAGGGCGGCTGGCAGAAGGGCATGACCACCTCCCATACCGGCGACTGGGCGCATTCGACGGTTGACAATGACGCCACGACCTCACAGATCCGCTTTCTGATGCGCACCTATGCGCAGACGAAGCAGCAGAAGTATCTCGACTGCGCGATGCGCGGCGTGGACTGCCTGTTCAAAATGCAGTATTCCAACGGCGGCTATATGCAGGTTCTGAATACGCCCGGCACCTATCATGCACATATCACGCTCAATGACGGCGCGTATGTCCATATCATGCAGATCATGGACGAAATGAGCCGCAAAACCGGCGATTTTACGGCAGTCAGCGATGCTTATGCACAGAAGGCGGCACAGTCGCTCGAAAAGGCGATCCAATGTCTGCTCGACATGCAGATCGTTTCCGGCGGAACGAAAACGGCATGGTGTCAGCAGCACAATGAAAATGACTTAAAGCCCGCCGGAGCGCGTGCGTATGAGCTCTCTTCGATCTGCACGAGCGAAAGCGCAGGCGTCATCACTTATCTTTACAATTACGCGAAGGCGCATCCGGAGCGCACGGATATTGTCAGTGCAGTGAATGCGGCGATCGAATGGTTCAAAAAGGCAGCGCTGTATAACATCAAATTTGACTGGAATTCCGATAAATCGGATAAGGTCGTGACCAAGGCTGACGGCGCAGGGCCGATCTGGGCACGGTTCTACACGCTCGACACGCAGGTTCCGATGTTCTCCGACCGCGACGGCGGCACCTACTATGATGTGGCGCAGATCAGTCAGGAGCGCAGAACCGGCTATGCATGGTACGGCAACTGGGGCAAGAATGTCATCAGTCTCGCACTGCTGGAGGAGGCGCCTGTCCGGGAGCCGGAATATCATGGCGCGCTCATCGGCACCCTGACTGTGCATGATACGAAAAACGGCGCAAACTGGAGCATTGTGCCGGACTTCGGCACCGGCAGCATCATTTTCGGCGACCGCGATTATACGGTTACCGGCGAAGGAAACGGTGTCGGTTCGGGCGGAGAACAGATCCGCACTGCCTGCGATTCCAAGACGTATTCCGGCGACCTGGCGACACTGACTGCTGCGGAAGATCTGAAGCTGAATATTTATCTGGATCAGCGCGTGCTTCAGAGCCTCTCGCAGGATCAGCTCAGCGCAAGCTGGCTCAGGGACTATGTCCACATGCGGACACAGGTGTTCAGCTCGAACAACGTGGAATTCACTGTCTTCACACGCGATGTGAAAAAAGGCGAGACTGTGACGCTCGGCAGCAATTTCACCGCGCAGAACTGCGTGAATTATTTTGCAGCGGTTTACCCGGCTGCTGCGGAGACAACAACCGCAGCGACCACAGCGACCACAACCGAAACAACGACCACAACCACGACCGCAGTTGTGACGACGACATCATCAACAACGGCCGACACCGAAACGACCGGGGCACCGCTTGTGAAGGTCAAGGGTGATGTGGACGAAAACGGTGAGGTCAATGTGCTGGATGCCGTGCTGCTGGCACGCATCGTCGGGGATGAGGCGGGGCTGACAGTCTCCAAACAGGCAAAGCTGAATGCGATGATCGACGATGACGGATCAGTGGACAGCACGGATCTGTCGATTTTGATGCTGTATCTTGCCCGCAAGATCGACAAATTGCCGGGCTGATCTTGTGCAGAATGCCGAAAGCGGGGCGCGGGACTTGACAGCGCCCGCAAAATCGGTTACAATAACGAATGGATTGCAAGCGGAACATTCTGTTCTCACCGTCCGCCGCCGCGGGATGCCCCGTGCAGCGCGCAAAACGGTAATCTGATTCAGTACATGCAGACAGCGCAGCACTTGTGCGTAAAACTGTCACAGAGCATATGAAGCAGAGAGAGCAGAACGGCATCCGGCTGCTCTCTCTGTTATTTTCTGTAAATTGTTTGATGAAACCGTAAGGGGAGGTGCTTGGCGATTAGCAAGCAGGAATTGCAAATCAATGAGGAAATCCGCGACAAAGAGGTGCTCGTGATTGATGCAGACGGCGCAAAGAAAGGCGTTATGTCCGCAAAGGATGCACAGAAGCTCGCGTATGACCAGAATCTCGATCTGGTGAAGATCGCACCGCAGGCAACACCGCCTGTGTGCCGCGTCATGGACTACGGCAAGTATTGCTTTGAACAGCAGAAGCGCGAAAAGGAAGCGCGCAAGAATCAGCGCACCGTCGAGATCAAGGAGATCAGAATGTTCTCCGCGATCGACACACATGACTTTGAGACAAAGGTCGCACAGGGCAAAAAGTTTTTGCAGGGCGGCGATAAGGTCAAGGTTTCTGTCCGCTTCCGCAAGCGCGCAATCGCGCACCCGCATCTGGGCGAGGAGCTGCTGATGCGTTACCGTGACGAGATCGGCGAGGTCGCCGTCGTTGATAAGCCCCCGAAGATGGAGGGCCGGGCAATCGTGATGTTCATGTCACCCAAGCAGCAGAAGCCCGAAAAGGCCGACAAGGGACAGAAAAAAGCACAGAAGCAGCAGCCCGCTCAGTCAGAGGCAGCTCAGCCTGCCGAGACAGGGGAAAAGCAGGAGGGCTGATCGCCCCGATATGATATGCAGCGCTGCGTGCGCGATCATATATAAGAAAATTCAAGGAGGACGAATCCATGGCAGCCGTAAAGGTTAAGAAGATTAAAGTTAAGACGCACTCCGGTGCAAAGAAGCGTTTTCAGGTCACCGGCAGCGGTAAGGTGAAATTCCAGCACGCTTATAAGCGTCACCGCCTTGTCTCCAAGGACAAGAAGGTCAAGCGCATTGCGAGAAATGCAGGCGTTGCAAGCACCGCGAATGCACCGACCATCCGCGAGATGGTTCCCTACAAATAAGCCGTACAGCAGAGATCTTACTGCGGCTTCACGCGATTGAATGCACGCCGCGGCATGTTCCGCGGAAATAATGTTGATGATGGAGGAAAAAGAACATGGCTCGTATTAAGGGCGCTATGATGACGCGCAAGAGAAGAAATAAGGTATTAAAGCTGGCGAAGGGCTACTGGGGCAGCAAATCCAAGCACTTCAAGATGGCGAAGCAGGCCGTCATGAAGTCCGGTCAGTATGCTTATATCGGCAGAAAGCAGAACAAGCGGTTCTTCCGCAGACTGTGGATCACCCGTATTTCCGCTGCCTGCAAGCTCAACGGCATGAACTACTCTACGTTCATGAACGGTGTCAACAAGGCAGGCATCACCCTCAACCGCAAGATGCTTTCCGAGATTGCCATTCATGATCCGGCTGGCTTCACCGCTATTGTTGAAAAGGCAAAGGCAGCTCTTTAATGAATATCGTCAAACACGCTCTCCCGGAAACCGTCAGAGCGTGTTTGTGTTTGTTTGGAACTTTATGCGAAAAACGGAGGGGAGCGGCGGATTATGCAGCAGACAGGCGATTTTTTGCAAACCGGCACGAAAAATAAGACCGTCGCGGCCTTTCAGCGCCTCAACCGCAGCCGCACCTATCGCGAAAAGGACCGCTGCTTCGCAATGGAGGGCAGCAGACTGATTCTCGATGCACTGCGGTCGGGCGTGAAGCTCAGAGCGCTCCTGCTGACGGCACATGCCGCGGAGCAGCTCGGCGCGGAGCTCGCACAGGCTGCGCCGGGGGTGCATACGCTGTACATCTCCGATGCGCTGGCAAAGGAGATCTCCGATACGGAGCACCCGCAGGGGGTGTTTGCCGTCGCGGAGATGCTGCCCGAACAGGAGCCTGACCTGCCCGCAGGGAGCTTCAGCATGCTGCTGCATCAGGTGCAGGATCCCTCCAACCTCGGAGCGGTGCTGCGAACCGCAGAGGCACTGGGTACGGACGCACTGCTGCTTTATCAGTGCTGCGACCTCTACAACCCCAAGACCGTCCGCAGCAGCATGGGCGCACTGTTCCGGGTTCCGGTCATGCGCCTCAAAAGCATGGACGATTTCTTTGCTGCATGCAAATCCGCGGGACTCACGACCTGTGCGGCCGTCGTTGACCGCGATGCGAAAAAGCTCGGCAGCTTTTCGTTTCATGAGGATTTCGGCGGCGGTGCCTGCGTGCTGATCGGCAACGAGGGCAACGGGCTTCCGCGTGAGATCAGCGATGCGTGCGGCTGCAAAATGACGATTCCGATGTCGCCGGATTCCAATTCGCTGAACGCTGCAATGGCAGCAGGACTGTTCCTCTGGGAAATGATGCGGACACAGAGCGGCGAATCTGACAGCAGGCAGGTGTGATATGGAAGATCAGCAGACGATCTATGCAAAGACGGAGATGCTGCGCTACTGGGTGTGGCTGTCTCTGGTATTCGGCGCGGGAAGCCCGGGGCTGACCCGCTATATCCATGATTACGGCTCGCCGGAAGCGGTCTATGACGCGATGCAGGCGGGCAGACTCCGTGAGCTGCCGCAGAGCGCGAAAAAGGGCATGGCAGAGCATACGGTCGGCGAGGCCGACAGCATTGTCTATTACTGCCGGTCGCATGAGATCGGGCTCGTGCCGATCACCAGCCCGTATTACCCGGAGGAGCTGCGCAGGATCCCGGCACCGCCGATCCTGCTGACGGCGCGGGGCAATATCGGGCTGCTGAACATGCGCCGCAAGCTCGCGATTGTCGGAACGCGCAAGCCCGCGCCCTATACCGAGGAGGTCACGGCAGCGATGATCGCCGGACTGAAGGGGCAGGAGATTGTCATTGTCAGCGGCTTTGCCAAGGGCATTGACGCAATCGCGCATAAGACCGCGCTCGACAACGGCCTGCCGACGATCGGTGTGCTGGGCTGCGGCATCAATGTCAACTACCCGCGGGAAAATATGCAGCTCCGCGACCGGATGCTGTCAGACGGGAACGGGCTGTTCCTCTCGGAGTATATGCCCGGTGTGCAGCCGTTTCCGGCGAATTTTCCCAAGCGCAACCGCATCCTGAGCGGCATCTGCTATGCGACCGCCGTGATGGAGGCTGCCGCACGGAGCGGCTCGCTTGTCACGGCGCGCTGTGCGCTGGAGCAGGGGAGACAGGTACTCTGTGTGCCGCCTGCTGACCTGTTTGACGTGCGGTATGCGGGTGTGATCCCGTTTCTGCGGGAGGGCGCAGCACCGCTCATGAGCCCGGAGGATCTGCTCTCACCCTATGATTCGTATTATCCGCCGGTGCCGTCCGAGGAAATCCTGATCGCAGAGGACAGCGCCGAACACGGAGAGGCGCTTCAGCATGCGGCATCGCTTACGGATGAGATCGTGAGAAATGAGGCTGCACAGGCGCTTCAGAAGGCCGGCGATATCAAGCCGCCGAAGCCGAAACCGGAGCCGGAGCCGGCTCCCGCGCCGCAGAAAAAATCCGCACCGCTGCCCGATGACCCGCAGGAGCGCAGGATCGTTGAATATCTGCGGGCACACGGCGATACCCATGCGGATGATCTCGCAGCGGCACTGGACATCGACCTCTCGGAGATGCTGAATGCGCTGCTTTCGCTCGAAATCAGCGGCTTTGTTGAATCGCTGTTCGGCAAGCAGTACCGGGCATTCGCAATGTGATTTGCATACACAGAAACCGTTTCAGGGATACAGACCCTTTTCAAGGAAGGATAGAAACATGTCAGAACTCGTGATCGTTGAGTCGCCTGCAAAGGCAAAAACCATTCAGAAATATCTCGGCACAGGCTTTGAGGTCGTTGCCTCTATGGGTCATGTGCGCGATCTGCCGAAATCCAAGCTCAGCGTGGATATTGAGCACGATTTTCAGCCGACCTATATCGAGATGAAGGGCAAAGAGGATGTCATCAAGGACCTGAAAAAGCGCGCCTCCAAGAGCAGCCGCGTCTGGCTCGCAACGGACCCGGACCGCGAGGGTGAAGCGATCTCCTGGCATCTGGCACAGCTTCTGGGGCTGGATATCGAGCAGAATAACCGCGTCGAGTTCAATGAGATCACCAAGACCGGTGTGCAGGCGGGCATGTCGCATCCGCATAAGATCGACCTCGATCTTGTCGATGCACAGCAGGCTCGGCGCATTCTCGACCGCATTGTCGGCTATCAGCTCAGCCCGTTCCTCTGGCGAAAAATCCGCAGGGGTCTTTCTGCGGGCAGAGTGCAGTCGGTCGCGGTGCGGCTGGTCGTGGACAGAGAAAACGAGATCCGCGCATTCAAGCCGCGTGAATACTGGACGATCGACGCGAAAATGACTGCGAAGTCCTCCCGCAAGATCTTTTCGGCGCATCTTGCCGAGATCGGCGGAAAAAAGGCGGAGCTCGCCTCGGGTGAGGAGGCGGACAAGATTCTGCACGAGCTCGAGGGCGCGGATTTCACCGTGAAATCCGTGAAAAAGCGCGTCACCAGCCGTCAGCCGGCACCGCCGTTCATCACCTCGACCCTCCAGCAGGAGGCCTCCCGCAGAATGGGCTTCCAGGCACGCCGTACCATGAAGGCCGCGCAGGAGCTGTACGAAGGCGTGGAGGTTCCCGAGCTCGGCGCCGTCGGTCTGATCACCTATATGAGAACGGACTCGCTCCGTATTTCCGACGAGGCAAAGGCGGCTGCGGCGGACTTTATCCGCGACAACTACGGCAAGCAGTATCTGCCTGCTGCGCCGCGGAGTTTCAAGACCAAAAAGGGTGCGCAGGACGCGCATGAGGCGATCCGCCCGACCATGCCGAACCTCACGCCTGACCGCGTCAAGGACAGCCTCACCGCCGATCAGTACAAGCTCTATAAGCTGATCTGGGAGCGGTTCATCGCAAGCCAGATGGCAAACTGCCAGCTCGATACCGTTTCTGCGGATATCGCCGCGGGAAACTGCATTTTCCGTGCATCGGGCTACAGTGTCAAATTCGAGGGCTTTACACGCCTGTATGTTGAGGCAAAGGACGGCGCGCAGAACGATGAGGACAACAAGGAGCTGCCGCCGCTCTCCGAGGGCGATCCGCTGAAGATCAAGTCGATCGGCGGCAACCAGCACTTCACGCAGCCGCCCTCCCGCTATACGGAGGCATCGCTTATCAAGGCGCTCGAGGAGAACGGCATCGGCAGACCGAGTACCTATGCGGCAACGGTCGGCACGATCCTCTCGCGGATGTACGTTGAGCGCGACGGCAAGCAGCTTCGCCCGACCTCGCTCGGTGAGGTCACGACCGCACTGATGAAGGATCACTTCAAACAGATCGTCGATGTCAAATTCACCGCCGAAATGGAGAGCGATCTCGACGGCGTCGAGCAGGGCAAAATCGACTGGGTCGAGTCTCTGCGGAAATTCTATGACAGCTTCGAGAAAACACTCAGCGAGGCCGAAAAAGCAATGGACGGCAAACGCATGCGCGTGCCGGACGAGGAGACTGACGAGGTCTGCGAGCTCTGCGGCAAGCCGATGGTCATTAAGATCGGCAGATTCGGCAAGTTCCTTGCCTGCTCCGGATTCCCGGACTGCCGCAATACCAAGAAGATCGTCACGCCGACAAAGGGCTTCTGCCCGCTCTGCGGCAAGAAGATCATTCTCAAAAAGTCGAAAAAGGGGCGCAGCTTCTATGGCTGTGAGGGATACCCTGAGTGCAACTTTATGACCTGGAGCACACCGGTCGAGGACCGCTGCCCCAAGTGCAATAACACGCTGTTCAAGAAGGGCGGCAGAGCCGGCAAGCTGGTCTGCGAAAAGCCCGGCTGCGGCTACGAAAGACCGCTGTGAGCGGCGTTACGGTTGTCGGCGCGGGCATGGCCGGCTGCGAGGCTGCATGGAGCATTGCCAATGCCGGAATCCCGGTCACACTCTGCGAAATGAAGCCGCAGAAGTATTCGCCCGCGCATCATTCCCCTGATTTTGCCGAGCTGGTCTGCTCGAATTCGCTGAAGGCGTCGCGGATTGACTCCGCGGCGGGGCTGCTCAAGGAGGAAATGCGCAGGCTCGGCTCCCTGCTGGTGCCCTGCGCAGAGGCATGCGCCGTTGAGGCGGGCGGTGCGCTCGCCGTTGACCGGCATGCATTCTCTCAGTGCGTCACGGAAAAGATCCGCGCACATGCGTGCATCACCGTGCAGGAGGGCGAGGTCACACAGATTCCGGAGGGCGATGTCATCATCGCGACCGGGCCGCTGACCTCCGATGCGCTCCATGCGCCGATCGCGGAGCTGACCGGAAAATCGCTTTATTTCTACGATGCAGCCGCACCGATCGTCACCGGCGAGAGTGTCTCGATGGACAGGGCGTTTTTTGCCTCGCGCTATGACAAGGGCACGGCAGATTATCTCAACTGCCCGATGACAAAGGAAGAATATCTCGCGTTTTATGACGCGCTGATTCATGCCGAATCGGCACCGCTGCACGATTTTGAGCGGGAGGGACTGCGTGTCTATGAGGGCTGCATGCCCGTCGAGGTGCTTGCAAAGCGCGGCGAGGACGCGATCCGCTACGGCATGATGAAGCCGGTCGGTCTGCATGACCCGCACACCGGACAGCGGCCGTATGCAGTCGTGCAGCTCCGCAAGGAAAACCGCGAGGGGACGCTCTGGAATCTTGTCGGGTTTCAGACAAACCTCAAATGGGGCGAGCAAAAGCGCGTGTTTTCGATGATTCCGGGGCTCGAACATGCGGAGTTTGTCCGCTACGGCGTCATGCACCGGAACAGCTTTCTTGATTCGCCCCGGCTGCTCGACAAGACCTATGCGCTCAGAAAAGAACCGCGCATCCGCTTTGCCGGACAGATGACCGGTGTTGAGGGCTATATGGAATCAGCCGGAAGCGGCATTCTTGCGGGGCTGAACACTGTCCGTGCGATCCGCGGGGAGAAGCCGCTGATCTTGCCGCCGGAGACGATGCTCGGTGCGCTGACGAGCTACATCACTGACCCCTACAATCAGAATTTGCAGCCGATGGGCGCCAATATGGGCATCCTGCCGATGCCGGAGGGAACATTCCGCGGAAAGGACGGCAAGCAGCGGAAATATCAGGCATATGCCGACCGGGCGCTCGCCGCACTCGATGCCGTGCTGCACGGCGCGGAATGACCGGCGCAGCAGCCTGTTTATCCCGATGACAGGAATCTACAGATGAAAATGGGAGAATCAAAATGCGTATTATTTTAGATGCAATGGGCGGCGACAATGCACCGCAGGCACCGCTTCAGGGCGCAGCCAGAGCGGTAAAGGAGCTCGGCGTCGAGGTGACGCTTTGCGGTGACGAGGCGAAGATCAAGGCCGCTGCCGAAGCGGACGGAATCCCGCTTTCCGGTATCCGCATCCTCCATACCGAGGAGATCATCACCATGGAGGATCAGCCGACTGATATTACAAAGTCCAAGAAGCATTCCTCGATGGCGCTCGGCCTGGAAGCCCTCAAGAATGATGAGGGCGATGCCTTTGTGTCTGCCGGAAATTCCGGCGCACTGCTCGTCGGTGCGACGATGATCCCGCGCCGGATCAAGGGCATCAAGCGTGCGGCAATGGCACCGATCCTGCCGACCGCCGGCGGGCATGCCATGCTGATGGACGGCGGTGCAAACGTGGAGTGCAGACCCGAAATGCTGGAGCAGTTCGGCATTATGGGCAGCATCTACATGGAAAAGGTCATGGGCGTGCAGAACCCGAGAGTTGCGCTCATCAACAACGGCTCGGAGGAATGCAAGGGCAGAGAGCTTGAACAGGAGAGCTACGCGCTGCTGCAAAAGGCAGATGTCAACTTCATCGGCAATATCGAGGGCAGAGAGATCCCGTCCGGCATTGCGGACGTGCTCGTCACGGACGGCTTTACCGGCAATATCGTCCTGAAGCTCTATGAGGGCCTGGGCAAGTTCTTTGCCTCGAAAATGAAGGAGATGTTCTCCGGCGCCGGCAAGATCGGCGCACTGTTCATGATGGACAAGCTCAGCGCGGTCAAGGATACCTTTGACTATAAAAAGGTCGGCGGTGCGGTGCTGCTCGGCATTGCAAAGCCGGTCATCAAGGCGCACGGCAGCTCCGACGGCGAGGCCTTCTTCCATGCAATCCGGCAGGCGAAAAACTGCGTGGACGGCCATGTCTGCGGGACGATCACCGAGGCGCTTGCTGCCAGAAAGGCCGCCGCACAGGAGAACGCAGAATCATAATCCGGAGGTATCGCACAGCTATGCAATCAAAACCGCAGACAGAGCTTGAGCAGGTCATCGGATATCAGTTCCGCGACCCCGCACTGCTCACGGAGGCGCTCTGTCATTCATCCTATGCAAACGAAAAACGCACGCTCCGCTGCAATGAGCGGCTGGAATTTCTCGGCGACAGCGTCCTTTCGATCGTCGTGTCCAATCATCTGTTCCGGAACTGTACTCATCTGCCGGAGGGCGAGCTGACGAAGATCAGAGCATCGCTGGTCTGTGAGAAATCGCTGTTTGAGTGGGCGAAGCGCATCGGGCTCGGCGACTATCTGCTGCTGGGACACGGTGAGGATCAGTCCGGCGGAAGAAAGCGTCCGTCGATCCTCTCCGATGCCTTTGAGGCGGTCATCGCCGCGATGTTTTTAGACGGCGGCATGGATGCCGTTACGCCCTATATTCTCCGCTTTCTGCCGGAGCATTTCGACCGCCCGTCTGAGGCGTTTCACGATTACAAGACCGCTTTGCAGGAGGTCATCCAGCAGAATCCGGAGGAGCATGTCGAGTATGTGCTTGTCGGGGAGGACGGCCCTGACCATGCCAAGCAGTTCCATATGGAGGTGCGCCTGAATTCCAATGTCATCGGCAGAGGCGCAGGGCGCTCCAAGAAGATCGCGGAGCAGATGGCCGCAAAGGAAGCGCTCATGCTCATGGGCGAGATCGGCACCAAAGCCTGACCGAAACCGAACGGAGGCCGGATATGAAAAAAAAGATTCTCGCGGCCTGCATTGCGGGCGGCGTACTGCTCGCGGCAGGCGGATGCATCTTTGCATTCGTGCCGGGGCTGTTTACCTACCTGCATGTGAAGATCAAATATGACAATATCGACCGGACGATCCCGCAGTTTGAGCGGGTCAGCGTGCCGGAGAAATTCGTACAGTATTCCGTGCAGGGGCTGACGCTTTCGGTGCCGGACAGCTATGTGCCGACCGATACCGGCCACGGCTTTGCGGGCAGCGACGGCAAGCCCAGAGTGCTGATCATGCGCTCCGACAAGCTGGAAACTGCTGCACTGCTTTCAGAATACGGCGCAGACACAGACGGTCTCTACGATACCAAACAGTTTTCCGATGCGGAGTACCGGCATTATTTTGAGACTGTCGGTGCGCCGGTGCCGAGCGATGCCGATGCGCGGACAGACGACCTCTGGTACAGCAAGGGAACGCTTCAGGCGTCAGACTGCCTGAAGCTGCGCGGCACCGACCGCAGGATCTTTGCGGAATATGCACTGACCAAGGAGGAGTCGTGGAATATGGAGGAAACATGGTCGCTGCCGCTTTCCGGCGCGGTCTGCTATGTCTCCGAATCGACTGCTGCGCTGACTGCATCCATTGCGGGAAACACCGTCTGCATCTATCCCGATGACAGCAGAAGCGAGGAAATATCGGTCATTCTGCGCGTTCAGGATCCGCAGACCGCAAAGCAGATCATCAGCTCGATACAGCTTGCAACGTAACACAATACAGGAGAATAATCATGAAAAAATATACAGCATTTCTGACAGCATTTGTATGTCTGATGACTGCTGTATCCTGCGGCAAACAGCAGGATGATGCACAGCAGAGTGATGCCGGACAGAGCAGCGCGGTCATCGCGCTGACACCTGCCGAGCCGGCTGTGCTTACCAATAAAATGACACAGCAGGAGCTTGACCGTGTAAACAAGCATGCCCTGACTTTGCTTGACGCGCCCTCTGAGCAGCACACGGTCAGCATGAAAATAACAACTGTGGACCCGGAGGAGCAGCTTCGGTTTCTGGAGGAAATGAAGGCAAACGGCGAGATCCCGCAGAAGGATTATGATAAGGCACGCGCCGAGACAGAGGCGGCACGCGATGCAGGTGAGCGGATTGAGTATCCGCTTTTTACCCTGATCGACGGCTGCTATTACAGCGGGTTCGTTCCGGATCTGGATTATGACGGCGGTGCGCTGAGCTATTCCGAAACTGTCGCGGACACGGACGAAAACGGCGAACCGATCCCCGATGGAAACGGCGGGTTTCTTTCTCACCTGGAAACCCGCGAGTTTGATAACGCAGAGGAATACATTGGGTCGCTGGAAACAGAATCGCTGAAGAAACAGGCACGGATCGTCATAGATTCCATTCTGAACAAGACTTATCAGATCCTGCCGGAGGGAACGGTTGACATTGACAATATGCCGGCTGATTTCTGGCTGGATCCGCTGGACGATCAGCGGGGCGTGTGGGAGTATGACCGCGCAGCCGTGGAGGCGATCAAAGACAGCATTGACGAGTACAGCATCTATGACGAGGAAATGAAAACCGAATTTCTGGTGCATGTCACGCTGCCGCCGGACTATGATCCGGACAGGACCTATCCGGTCATTCTGCTGACGGACGGTGTGTGGCGCTTCGGCAATGTGCCGGAACTGCGCAAATGCATGGAAAACGGCGAGGCGGCACCGGTGCTGCTGGCGACGCTCGGCTACAATTATCACATCGACGGAACGAATGAATATTTCCGCTTTACGCATCTGGTCGAGCAGCGCGATCTGCTGACCGATTTCATCACGGACAATCTGATGCCGTATCTCTGTGAGCAGTATCACATCGACTGCGCAAATTCTACGCTCTACGGTCATTCTGACGGCGGTGTATTCGTACACAATGCGCTGTTTCATTCCGATCGGTATGAAAATCAGCCGTTCGGACGGTATCTGATCGGCAGTCCGGCGTTCTTCGGACTGTACGATGAAGACTCCGATGACCTCAGACCGGAGGAGATGCTGAAGGACTATGACTACTTCGAGCGGAATGACACGCTGAATAAGCGCGTCTGGCTGGTCGGCGGTGCGCAGGAGGATCCGGATTACAAGGACCTCTACCGCGGGCATGACACCACGCTCGAAGGACTTGCACATCTGCGTGACCGGATTGATGCGCATTCCGACGACTATTTCTACAAGCTCTATGAGTCGCATCATTACCAGTATATCCCCGAACTGCTGACAGAGTATCTCAAGGCAGAATATCCCGCGTAAAGAGAACTCTGCGCAGCGCACCTGAGAATGCGGGCGGTTTGTCCGCAGGGAGGATCCTTTTTACATGTATCTGAAATCATTGGAGCTGCAGGGCTTCAAATCATTCCCCGACAAGATCAGCCTCAGCTTTGATGAGGGCTTTACCGCTGTTGTCGGCCCGAACGGCAGCGGCAAGAGCAATATCGGCGATGCTGTGCGCTGGGTGCTCGGTGAGCAGTCTACCAAGGAGCTGCGCGGCAAAAGCATGGAGGACGTCATCTTCTCCGGCACCAAGACCCGCAAGCCGATGGGATTTGCTGCCGTCACACTGACGATCGACAACAGCGACCGTGCGCTCGCAGACCCCGAACCGGAGGTCGCGATCACCAGACGGCTCTACCGCAGCGGCGACAGCGAATATCTCATCAACGGCAGGAACGTCCGCCTGAAGGACATCAATGAGCTGTTCATGGACACCGGCCTCGGACGCGACGGCTACGCGATCATCGGACAGGGCAGAATCGCCGAGATCGTCGGCGCAAAATCCAATGAGCGCCGCGATATCTTTGAGGAGGCCGCCGGCGTTTCCAAGTTCCGCTACCGCAAGCAGGAGGCCGAGCGCAGACTTTCGCAGGCGCAGGACAATCTGCTGCGCCTTTCCGATATCGCACAGGAGCTCGAAAGCAGACTCGGCCCGCTGAAAACACAGGCCGAGAAAGCCGAGAAATATCTCGTGCTCGCAGAGGAGCGCAGAGTGCTTGAGGTGTCATTCTGGGTGCATCGCCTCGGCACGCTCAGCACACAGCTCCAGACCCTTTCCGACAGCTATTTGCAGATCACGGCGGAATATGAGAATCTGCAAAGCGATTTGCAGCGCGAGGAGGAAAAGCTCTCTCTCGCCTTTCAGGATATGCAGCAGGCGACCGCCGATATTGAAACGCTGCAAAACAAGATCGTTGCCTCAGAGCAGGAAAATGCCGCTGTGACCGCAAATATTGCCGTCTGCGAGAATGAGATGCAGCACAGCAATGACCGTATCACGCAGCTCTCGTCGCAGCAGTCTGAGCTGAGCGGCTCGGGCGGCGAATGGGAGCAGAAGCTCAAGGAGCAGGACGAATATCTCGAAACGCTTTCAAAGCGGCAGGAGGAGCTGACGCTGAAAATCCAGGCGGATCTTCAGGAGCTCGATATCATTACCGCACAGAATGAGACGCGGAGCGGGCAGGTCACGGAGCAGGACAGCGCCCTGCGGCAGATGTATTTGCAGCAGAACGAGGCGGATGTCCGGATTCAGAGCATGGAGCGTGAGCTCGATGAGACGCGCGATACCCTTGCCCGCGCTGAGGCCGACAGCACCGGCGTACAGGCACGGCTGAAGGACTATGCCGCGCAGGAGCAGGCGCTTCAAAAGCAGATCGACGGCATTCATGACAGGCAGAAGGAGCAGCAGAACCGCCTCGACGGCTGCCGGCAGCTCGCCGGACTCAGAGAGCAGAAATATCAGCAGCTTCTTGAAAAAATGAATCAGGTCACGAATCAGTACAACCAGATGCAGCAGCGTCAGCATATTCTCCGTGACCTCGAACAGAATATGGAGGGCTATGCCGGAAGCGTCCGGCAGATCCTCAAGGTCAGCAAGAGCGGCCGCATCGGCGGCATCCACGGCACCGTTGCACAGCGCGTCACCGCTGCACCGGAATACGGCACGGCGATTGAGACAGCACTCGGCGGCGCACTGCAAAATGTCATCGTCGAAAATGACGACACCGCAAAGCGCTGCATCCGCTACCTCAGCGATGTGCGCGGCGGCAGAGCGACATTCCTGCCGCTGACCACGATCCGCGGCTATCGGCTGAAGGAGCAGCTCGAAGGCACCGACGGATTTGTCGCACTGGCCTGTGACCTCGTGACCTTCGATGAGCGGTACCGAAATATCGTCGAGAGCCTGCTGGGCAAGATCGCCGTTGCGGAGGATATCGACGCAGCATCGCGCATCGCAAAGCGCTTTGGCTACCGCTTCCGCATCGTGACGCTCGACGGTCAGGTCGTCAACACCGGCGGTTCCTTTACGGGCGGTTCGGCGGCACGGTCAGCGGGTGTCATCACCCGGACGCATGAGCTTGAGGAGCTGAACAGACAGCTTAAGGAACTCGAAGCGCAGCAGGAAAATCTGCGCACCGAAACGGCAAAGCGCAAGGCGGAATGGGCAAAGCTGCTCACCGATATCGAGGGCGCGCAGGCTTTGCTTCAGGAGCTTCAGCAGCAGGAAAATACCGTTCAGCAGCAGCTCGCAGCACTGCAGGCAAGAGCAAATTCCGATGCCGCATGGCAGGAAAATGAGGCGGAGCAGCGCAGACGGCTTGAGGAAAAGATCGAAAAAACCGAGGACAGCATCCGCAGCGCAAAGGCGGCAAAGGACGCCCTCGATCAGCAGATCCGGACGGCGGAGGAAAAGCTGCTTGCATGCTCGGAGGAGCAGACTAAAATGCTCAGCGAGCAGAATGCGCTTTCACAGCGCATCGCCGATGAGAAGATCAGACAGGCAGAGCTGACCAAGGACCTCGAAAGCGAGCGCCGCCGCAGAATTGCGATGGCGCAGTCCATGGAGCAGGCGGGCGATCAGCTTGCCGCACTCGCGGAGGATATCCGCAGGGAAAAGGAAAATATCACCGCCCAGCAGCAGCGCATCACCGCGCTGAAGCAGGGGCAGGAGGCCAGACGGGACAGCATCAACGAGATGCAGGTGAAGATCGGACAGCTCCGCCGCGATCACGAGGAGAAGGAGCAGCACACCCGCCTCATCCGTGAGGGCATGGACGCCCTGCGCGATGCCAGAGAAAAGCAGTCTGCCGAGCGCACCCGCGTCGAGGAGCGGCAGAATACCGTGCAGCGCGAGATCGACGATCTGGTGTTCCGGCTTCAGGAGTCCTATGAGCTGACCCGCACGGAGGCAGAGGCGCAGGCCGAGCCGATCGAAAACGTCAAGGAATGCGAGACAAAGCTGAACTCCGTCAAAGGCAAAATCCGCGCACTGGGCTCGGTCAATGTCGCGGCGGTCGATGAGTACCGCGAGGTTTCCGAGCGCTATGCCGACATGAGCACACAGCTCGCCGACATCGAGCAGGCCAAGAAGGAGCTGGAACAGCTCATTGAGCAGCTCACCTCGGAAATGTGCGAGATCTTCCGCACGAGCTTCATCAAGATCAATCAGTATTTCGGCGAGATCTTCGTCGAGCTGTTCGGCGGCGGCAGCGCATCGCTGGAGCTGACCGATCCCGAAAATCTGCTGGAATCCGGCATTGAGATCAAGGTCGCGCCGCCCGGAAAGGTCATCAAGAACCTGATTTCCCTCTCCGGCGGTGAGCAGTCCTTTGTTGCGATCTGTATTTATTTTGCGATTCTGAAGCTGCGCCCGGCACCGTTCTGTATTCTGGATGAGATCGACGCGGCGCTGGATGAAGTCAATGTCGCAAAATATGCGCAGTATCTCAAGCATTTCTTCGGACAGGTGCAGTTTGTCGTTGTGACGCACAGACGCATGGCTATGGATGCCGCGAATGTGCTGTACGGCGTGACGATGCAGGAGGACGGCGTTTCCAGACTGCTGCGCCTCGACCAGAACGGCGCTGCGATCACAGAGTGAGCATCCCCCGAAACCGAATCACCATCTTCCCACGACGAGAGGAGATCAGAAAATGGGCATTTTTCAGAAAATCCGTGACGGATTGAAAAAAACACGCAACAGCGTCATCAAGGGTCTGCGCAAGCTGCTGGGCTCCTTTACCAAGATCGACGAGGAGCTCTTTGAGCAGCTCGAGGAAACGATGATCATGGGCGATATGGGCGCAGAGACTGCGATCGAGATCTGCGATCAGCTCCGCGACCGCGTCAAGGAGCGCGGCATCACCGACCCGAACGATATCATGGGGCTCATTCAGGAGATCACCTCTGAAATGCTCGGCGAGGATGAGGAGCTGAACCTTTCCACGCAGCCCTCCGTCATTCTCGTCATCGGCGTGAACGGCGCGGGCAAGACCACCACGATCGGCAAGCTCTGCCACCAGTTCAAGCAGGAGGGCAAGCGCGTTATCGTTGCAGCGGCGGATACGTTCCGTGCGGCTGCAATCGACCAGCTCGCCGTCTGGACGGACAGAGCCGGTGTTGAGCTGGTGCGGCATGCAGAGGGCAGCGACCCTGCTGCGGTCGTCTTTGACGGCATTACCGCCGCAAAGGCCAGACAGTGCGATGTGCTGATCTGCGACACCGCAGGCCGGCTCCATAACAAGAAGAATCTGATGCAGGAGCTCGCAAAGATCAACCGCATCATCGACCGCGAGGCAGACGGCTGTGCAAAGGAGTGCCTGCTGGTGCTCGATGCAACGACCGGCCAGAATGCGGTCAATCAGGCAAGGCTCTTTCAGGAGGTCGCGCCGATCACCGGCATCGTGCTGACGAAGCTCGACGGCACCGCGAAGGGCGGCATTGTCATTTCGATCAAGAACGAGCTGGGCATTCCGGTCAAGCTGATCGGCGTCGGCGAGGGCATTGACGATCTTCAGAAGTTCGAGGCCAAGAGCTTTGTCGATGCGCTCTTTGACCGCGATGCGGAGGCCGATGAGGCCGCGGCGGAGCAGACTCCCGAGCATACCGGGCTTGCAGAGGAAGCCGAAGAAGAAGCTGCTGCATTGGCAGATGCAGCGCCGGTCTATCCGGATGCACAGAGCTTTGCAAACAGCGCCGAGGCCGATATCTCGACCGAGGAGATCACCCCGAATGACGAGGTGGCACTCGCTGCGGAGCAGTATGAGGATGTGCTGACCGTTCAGGCGGAACAGGAGCCGGAGGAAGTGCCCGTCAGTGAGGCAGTGCCTGCGTCGGAATTGCTGCCGGAGGAGGAGCGGATCCCCGCAGAGGAACCGGAGCCTGCGGAGGAGATCTCCGAGTTTGTGACGGAAGCAGCGGATGCGGATGCGGAGGAGCCCGCACCCGCAGAGGATGCGCCGGAGCAGACCGCAGAGCCCGAGCCGGAGGAACCCAGAAAGCGCGGCCTTTTCGGATTCTTCCGCAGAAAGAAATAAGCGGCGGAGGTGCGGCAGATGGAGCTGATTCTTGCGACAAACAACCAAAACAAGCTGCGGGAAATCCGTGGGATTCTCGCAGATACCGATATCAAAGTGATCTCACAGCGCGAGGCAGGCATCTGGCTCGATGTGGATGAGACAGGAACGACCTTTGCGGAAAATGCAGCGCTCAAGGCAGAGGCGATCTTCGAGGAGGCAAAGCTGCGCGGCATGGAAAGCTGGGTGCTGGCGGATGACAGCGGACTGTCTGTCGATGCGCTGAACGGGGAGCCGGGCGTCTATTCGCACCGCTGGGCGGGCGAGGATGCGACCGATGCAGACCGCTGTGCCAAGCTGCTCGATGCGATGCGGGATGTGCCGGACGGTAAGCGCAGTGCGCATTTTGCCTGCGTGATGTGCCTCATTGCACCGGACGGACAGAAGCATCTGTTCGAGGGAAAGGTCGCGGGTGAAATTCTGCACGAAGCACGCGGGGAAAACGGCTTTGGCTATGACCCGGTGTTCGGCTTTCAGGGGCGCAGCTTCGCGGAGATTCCCGCGGAGGAGAAGAATGCTGTCTCACACCGGCACAATGCGCTGGTGCAGGCGGCGGCAATGCTGCGGGAAACCGCAAATGCAGATTGAAAGGAGGCCGGCAAAATGCTGACCAGTAAACAGCGCGCACAACTGCGCGGCATGGCAAACGGGCTCGAAAGCATCCTGACCGTCGGAAAGGGCGGTATGAGTGAGCAGCTCACCAAGCAGGCAGCAGATGCCCTTCTGAAGCGCGAGCTGATCAAGGGTCATGTGCTGGAGACCTGTGAATATTCCGCGAGAGAAGCCGCAGAGCTGCTTGCGGGCAAGACCGGCGCAGAGGTCGTCTGCGCGATCGGCAACCGCTTTGTGCTGTATAAGGCACACCCGAAAAAGCCGGTCATTCAGCTTGTCGGGCAGAAGAAAAAATGAGCAGGCGGATCGGACTGTTCGGCGGCAGCTTCAATCCCATCCATAACGGGCATCTGCACCTTGTGCGCGAGGTCCGGCGGGCGCTGAAGCTCGACGGAGTACTGCTCATGCCGGCAGGAGAAGCGCCGCACAAAAGCACTGCGGCGTATGCACCGGCCGCTCACCGGCTGGAAATGTGCAGGCTGGCGGCGAAACAGTATCCGTGGATGACAGTCTCGGATTATGAGATCTGCAAAAACGGGAAAAGCTATACGGTCGAGACACTGCGTGCGCTGCATGAAATGCACCCGGATGTCCGCTGGACACTGATGATCGGGAGCGACATGCTGCTGACCTTTGACAAATGGTACTGCTGGCAGGAGATCCTGACGCTGGCGGAGGTGTGTGCGGTCTCCCGCGAGACAGGCGATCTGCCGCAGCTTTACCGGACAGCAGACGCGCTCAGGGCGCAGGCGTCCGGCGCAAAGATCACCGTGCTCTCTGCGAAGGCCTTTCCTGCCTCCTCGACTGAGATCCGCGAAAAGCTGCGGAACCGTGCGGACTGCACTTGCCTTTTGCCGGAAAATGTAGTACAATATATCTGTGACAATCATCTTTACCGGAATGAACAGGAGTGTGAAAACAGTGGGCAAGGCGGAGCAGAATGAGCAGGTGCGCACACTGACCGCGCTGCTGAAGGCGCGGCTTTCCAAGAAACGGTTTACCCATTCGGTCAATGTCGCCAGAGCGTCACATATGCTGGCGGAGCGCTGGGGTGCAGACCCCGCACGGGCGTATCTCGCCGGTCTGCTGCATGACTGCTGCAAGGAGCTGCCGTTCCCGGAGCAGGAGGCACTCATGCGCAGCGGGCCGTTCCCCGTCAGCGGAACGGAATGGCGCTGCAAGCCGGTCTGGCACGGCATCGCCGCCGCTGCGTATATGCATGCGGAGCTCGGGATCGAGGATGCAGAGGTGCTCAGCGCGGCGCGCTGGCATACGGTCGGACATGCGAATATGACAAGGCTGGAGGAGATCGTCTATATGGCCGATCTGATCTCCGCGGACAGAACCTACCGGGATGTGGATAAATTCCGGAAAATGGCGCAGAATGATCTTGAAAAGGCATTGCTCTGTGCGTTAGAATACGCGATCGAGAGCGTGCTGAAAAAAGGGACGCCCCTGCCCCTTTCAACGGTCGAGGCCTATAACTATTACCTCGAACGCACCGCGCAGAGGGTCGAACAGAAGTCGAAAAAATAAGCCGGCAAAATACAGGATGTGCAAATGAAATTCTCAAGAAGGAGAGGATTCAGAATGCACACTGGAATCAGACGGCACGGCACATGGCTGATGCTGATTTGTGCAATGCTGCTCAGTACGGCGATCACGCTGCACGGCCTGCGCCGCTGGCAGCCGTTCGCGTCCGCACAGGAGGCGGCCTATTCCGGGACACTGCCCGTGCAGACAAAAAAGCCTTCCGCAGAAATGACCGCCGCAGCGCAGACAGCGCCCGAACCGTCCGCTGATGACGGGCTGGACATGCGGCAGCTCCGGGAAGGACAGTTCACGGTTCTGCTGCTGGGACTGGATGAATCCCGCGCCAATACCGATGTCATCATGCTGCTGCTTTTTGACCTTGCGGGACATGAGATCCGGATCCTGCAAATTCCCAGAGACAGCTACGTGCCGGATTACACCGGTTTCGCGGCGGGCAAGATCAACAGTGTCTACACCCGCGGCGATCCCGAAAAAACACCGGTTCAGCGCACGGCAGACTGTGTTGCGCAAAGCCTGCTCATCCCGGTTGACCGCTGTGTCACGACCGGCTGCGGCGATATCGCACGCATGGTGGATCTGATCGGCGGCGTGCGGGTCGATATGCCCTATGCGATCGAATTTGAGGCGGGAAAGACCGTTCCGGCAGGGGAACAGATACTTTCCGGCGAACAGGCTGAGTGGCTTCTGCGCTACCGGCACGGCTATGCCGAGGGCGACATCGGGCGGCTGAAGGCGCAGCGCATCTTTCTCGCGGCGGCTGTACAGCAGCTCGGGCAGCTCAGTACGCTGAAGCTCATGCAGTGCCTCTATACGATCCGGCAGGAGGCGCTTCTGCGCTCGGATATGACCGCCGATGAAATGCGAAAGCTCGCGGATTTCACAAAGCAGACCGCTCCCGAACAGATCACGATGCATCTGCTGCCGGGCGAGGGCTGTACGTTTTCCGCTGCCGACGGCAGACAGTACGCGGTCTGGAGCATCCATGCACAGGCTGCGGCAGAGATGCTGAACCGGTATTTCCGCCCGCATGAGCCGGAGGTCGCGGAGCTGCCCGTCACAGAGCTTTCAGCCGGGCATACCGATGCCTATGACAGCGACAGTACCGATGTGCAGCGCATCACCGACGGCGATGCATTTCACGGCCGGTGAGATGCCCGTTCCGCCCCCGTAGATTTCAAACCCGTCACATGTTCAGCCGCAGGCTCCCTGATGCAGATGCAGGGAACTGCGGCTGTTTGATTTAGAATCATTTTTTGAAAAAAAACTTGACAATCGCTGTCGATTTGTGCTATACTGATGATATATTGTAATCTGTGAACATGGAAAGAGAGTGGGTGTTACATTATGAAAAAGCGACTGCTGATCGGCGTGATCGTCTGCGAAACAGAATCGCTCATGCAGCGCCGCCTCATCAAGGGCATGACCGCGCAGGCCTTCGCACTGGACATGGATCTGGCAATCTTTTCCTGCATCACCAACAACACGGAACTGACTCCGCATCAGGCATCTGAGTTTAACCTCTTTTCATATATGAATCTCCCCTCCTTCGACGGCATCCTGTATCTCCGCGATTCCATTCACTGTGAGGAGGAGCGGCAGCGGCTCGACGCGATCCTGCTGGAGCAAAAGCTGCCGGTGCTCGTGCTGGACGACAACACCAGCCCGTTCCCGTATCTGATGATGGACGACCGCAGCGGCTTCTGTGCGATCACGAATCACCTGATCCATGAGCACGGCCTGACGGATCTGTTCTGTCTGACCGGCATAAAGGGGCATTATACCGCCGAGCAGCGCGTGCTGGGCTTCCGCGACGCAATGGAGGCCGCGCATCTGACCGTCCCGGAGGATCATATCGTCTACGGCGACTACTGGTACGATTCCGCAAAAAAGCTCGCCGCAGAGTTCCTGAGCGGAGAACGTCCGATGCCGCAGGCCGTTGTGTGCGGCAATGACCCGATGGCCAAGGCGCTTTGTCATACGCTCATCAGCAACGGCATCCGCATCCCCGAGGATATTATGGTCACGGGCTATGATGCCTCGCTGACCGAGACCCAGAGCATGATCGCCCTGACAAGCTATGTCCGCAAGAATTTCCGGCTCGGTGCGCAGGGCGTTGCAAAGCTGTATCAGATGATGACCGGCGAGAGCTGCCTGCTGACGCAGACCGAGCGCATCGAGGTCATCACCGGCGACAGCTGCACCTGCGGCGTCGATCTCGACTACCTGAAGCATCAGATCGCGGTCGAGGAAAAGCAGGACGAATACCGCTCCTTGTTTCGGACAAGCAATATGGGCATTCAGGTCACACAGCACGAAACGCTCGATAGCTGCATGGAGGCGATCCGCAACAATGTCTACCTGATCCGTGCGTGCAGCGAGTATTATCTCTGCCTCTGCGAGGACTGGGAGGGCGGCGGCGCGCTGGAAAATCCGTCCGAATACCGCAGAGAGGGCTTCCCGCAGCATATGCTGCTGAAGATCATGTATAATCAGCAGGAAAATTCGATCGTCACGAAGCCGTTTCCGTCTGCGAAGATGCTGCCGCGGCTTCAGGAGGAGCGCGATAAGCCCGGCGCCTATTTCTTCTCGCCGCTGCATCATGATGACCGCTTTTTCGGCATTTCGGTGCTGAGCTTCGGCGAGCGGCTCGATACCTATGACCGCATCTACTGCGATTGGGTGCAGTATGTGAATACCGCATTGGAATATGTGCGGATGCAGACCTACCTCAAACGCTTCAACAACCGCATTTATCTCTCGTCGATCCGCGATGCGCTGACGGGTCTGTATAACCAGACCGGCTATCACAAATTTGTGCGGGAGTGCTTTGATGCGGCAAAAAATGAGCACAGACGCTTTCTGCTGCTGTATGCGAGCTTCGATTCGCTGCGGCAGGTCAACGAGACTTACGGCCATTCCGAGGGCGACAGCGCCGTGACCGTGCTCGCCAATGCGATGAACAACAGCTGCACGACCTATGAGCGCTGCGCACGCATCGAGGATGCGGAGTTTGCGATCATCGGCTATCAGGACTATGAGGAGGATGCCTGCCAGCGCATGATCTATGCGATCTCGGGCTATCTGGAGCACTACAACCAGAGCTCGCTGAAGCCGTACAAGCTCACGGCCAGCTTCGGGCATTTCTGCGACTATATCTCACCGGATATGACGCTGGAGCAGGTCACGGAAAAAGCCGCGCAGGAGATCGAGGAGAGCCGCGCCTCGCGCCAGAGCGAGAAGGCTTCGCCCTATTACCGCGAATTCGTCAATCTGCGGGAGCGCATTTACAGCAATCCGCAGGAGGACTGGAGCATCGACTCGATGTGCCGCGACCTGATCCTGAGCCGCGGATACTTCCAGAAGCTCTATACCCGATGCTTCGGCATCAGCTTCACGCAGGATGTCATCAACAGCCGTATCGAGCTCTCAAAGCGCTTGCTCTCCAGCACCGATTACAGCATCGCCTGTATCGCAGACCAGAGCGGCTACAGCAACTATGTGCATTTCATGCATCAGTTCAAGAAGATCGTCGGCATCACGCCGACGGAGTACCGCCGGCGCAAACGGCAGAGCGAGGACTGAACCGGTACATCAGACAAGAGAAACCGCGATCCCGCATGGCAGGATTCACAAATCGGCTGTGCGGGATTTGTCATATCCGCAGAAATGCACAAAGGGAATCGCATCCCGCTTGACATTTTTTATGATGATTGATATAATATTGATGTCCCAACGATCTCTTGAAGATATCTGCTTGCCTTTTTGCCGTGATACTGCGTTAGAAATCCTTGCCTTGCGCATGTTTCGCGGACGCGAAACTGCGCAGTTTGCCCGCAAACATGCGTCAG
>CAMNJD010000532.1 GCA_946540705.1 uncultured Ruminococcus sp.
CCATAACGCCGCCGGTTGCGCCGAAGATCAGACCTGCGCCGGAGTAGATGCCCAGCGGATCGTCGAACTTTTCCTCCGGCAGGGAGCGGAAGTCAAGGCCTGCGCGGTCGATCATTCTGCCGAGCTCTCTGGTCGTCAGTGCGATATCCACATCCGGGACACCTGCTGCCGACTGATCGTCTCTGCCGCACTCAAACTTCTTTGCAGTACACGGCATGATCGAAACAGAAACGATATCCTTCGGATCCCAGCCCATCTTCTCTGCATAGTAGGTCTTGATGATCGCGCCCTGCATCTGCTGCGGGGACTTGCAGGTGGAAAGGTTCGGGATCATATCCGGGAAGTAGTGCTCACAGAACTTGACCCAGCCCGGCGAGCAGGATGTGATCATCGGGAGAACGCCGCCGTTGGTGACGCGCTCGATAAGCTCCGTGCCTTCCTCCATGATGGTGAGGTCAGCGCCGTAGTTGGTATCGGTGACGACATCAAAGCCGAGTCTGCGCAGCGCAGCGACCATTTTGCCCTCGACATTGGTGCCGATCGGGTATCCGAACAGCTCACCCAGACCTGCGCGGACAGACGGAGCGGTCTGCACGACGACATGCTTGGACGGGTCTGCGATCGCCGCAAAGACCTTGTCGGTGTAATCCTTTTCAGAGAGTGCGCCGGTCGGACATACCGTGATGCACTGACCGCAGGAGACACATGCAGTCTCGCCCAGCGGCTTATTGAACTGCGAGCCGATGTTGGTGATAAAGCCTCTCTCGTTCGCACCGATGACGCCGATGCCCTGTGTCACAGCGCAGGCAGCCACACAGCGGCGGCAGAGGATGCACTTATTGTTGTCGCGGTACATATGCGCGGCAGAGTCGTCGATCGGATACACAGTCTTTTCGCCTGCATAGAAATCGTCGTCCTCGATGCCGAGCTCATTTGCGAGCTTCTGGAGCTCACAGTTCTTGCTTCTCACGCAGGAGAGGCACTTCTTGTCATGGTTGGAGAGAATGAGCTGCATGTTCTTTCTGCGCGCATCGAGCACCTTCGGGGAGTTTGTCAGAACCTCCATGCCCTCAGAAACCGGGTACACGCAGGCTGCGACGAGGCGGAAGCCTCTGCCCTCGTTGGCCTCGACCATGCACATACGGCATGCGCCGATCTCGTTGATATCCTTCAGGTAGCAGAGCGTCGGGATCGTGACGCTTGCTTCACGGGCGGCTTCCAGAATGGAAGTTCCCTTCGGAACTGCCACAGCCTGACCGTTGATTTTTACATTTACCATTTCACTCATGTTCCGGAAGCCTCCTTACTGTTTGCTGATTGCCTTGAACTTACACTTCTCGATGCAGGCGCCGCACTTCACGCACTTAGAGGTGTCGATCGCGAAGGATGCGAGCTTATGACCCGGAGCGGTGTAATCGGTTCTTGCAATCGCGGATGCCGGGCACTGCTTTGCGCACATGCCGCAGCCGATGCACTTTTCCTTGTCGATGACGAACTGAAGCAGCGACTTGCAGACGCCGGCCGGGCACTTCTTGTCAACGATATGTGCAAGATATTCGTCGCGGAAGAAGCGGAGCGTCGAGAGAACCGGGTTCGGTGCAGTCTGACCCAGACCGCAGAGCGAGTTGGTCTTGACATAGTAGCAGAGCTCTTCCAGCTTGTCCAGATCCTCCAGCGTGCCGTTGCCGTTGGTGATCTTGTCGAGGATCTCATACATACGCTTGGTACCGATCCGGCACGGTGTACACTTACCGCAGGATTCGTCCATTGTGAACTGGAGGAAGAACTTTGCGATATCGACCATGCAGTTGTCCTCATCCAGAACGATCAGGCCGCCGGAACCGATCATGCAGCCGATCTTTGCGAGGCTGTCATAGTCAACATTGACATCATAGTGCTCGAACGGAATGCATCCGCCGGAAGGACCGCCCGCCTGAGCAGCCTTGAACTTCTTGCCGTTGGGGATGCCGCCGCCGATCTCCTCGATGATCTCGCGGAGGGTCGTGCCCATCGGCACCTCGACCAGACCGGTATTCTTGATCTTGCCGCCGAGTGCGAAGACCTTGGTGCCCTTGGAGTTATCCTTGCCCATGGAAGCGTACCACTTTGCACCCTTAAGGATGATCTGCGGGACATTTGCGTAGGTTTCGACATTGTTGAGAATGGTCGGCTTCTGATACAGACCCTTTTCAGCCGGGAACGGCGGACGCGGACGCGGCTCGCCTCTGTTGCCCTCGATGGAGGTCATCAGCGCAGTTTCCTCGCCGCAGACGAACGCACCTGCACCCAGGCGGAGGTCGATGTCGAAGTGGAAGCCGGTGCCGAAGATATCGTCGCCCAGCATACCTGCTTCTCTTGCCTGCTTGATCGCGATGCGCAGTCTCTCGACGGCGATCGGATACTCAGCACGGACATAAATATAGCCCTGGGAAGCGCCGATTGCGTAGCCGGCAATGGTCATTGCCTCCAGAACGACATGCGGGTCGCCCTCGAGCACGGAACGGTCCATGAATGCGCCGGGGTCGCCCTCGTCGGCGTTGCAGCAGACATACTTGATATCCGCATCCGGAACGATGTTGCGGGCGAGCTTCCACTTGGTGCCGGTCGGGAATCCGCCGCCGCCTCTGCCGCGCAGGCCGGAATCGGAGATCTCCTGGATGACCTCCTCAGGGGTCATCGAGGTCAGCACCTTGTGCAGTGCCTCATAGCCGCTTCTGCCGATGTACTCGTTAATATTCTCAGGGTCGATCAGACCGCAGTTGCGGAGCGCGACTCTGTGCTGCTTTGCATAGAATGTTGTCTGGTTCAGGGATTTGATCTCATCTGAGCCCTCGGTAACAGTCTCGTCATAGAGATACTTCTTGACGGGCTTGCCGCCGATGAGATGCTCGTCCACGATCTCCGTAATCATTTCCATTTTGACATGGGTGTAGAAAGCGCCTTCCGGATAGACAATCATGATCGGGCCGCGCTCGCACAGGCCGAAGCAGCCTGTCCGGACGACATAAACCTTCTGGTCAATGCCCTTTTCCTTGAGCTGTCTTTCCAGCTCATCCGCGATCTTCATGGAGCCGGACGAGGTACATCCTGTACCGCCGCACATCAGAACATGCTTCTCATACTTGGCACCGTCTGCCTCCTTGCCCAGGCGCAGCGCCATTTCCTTGCGCATTTCTTCCTTGATTGCAGCGAGGTCCTGCAAAGTTTTCATATTAAACCTCCTATTATGCTGTTCTTACGGGATCAGTCAGCGTATTTTGCGAGAATTTCCTGAAGTTCCTCGGGCTTGCCGGTCAGTCTGCCGTAAACGTCGTCATTGATCGTGACGACCGGAGCCAGACCGCATGCGCCGACGCAGCGGCAGTCATCGAGCGAGAACTTGCCGTCCTGCGTGATCTCGCCGCTGTCGATGCCCAGCAGCTCCTCGAGCTTTTCCATGACCACACCGGAGCCCTTGACATAGCAGGCGGTTCCGAGGCAGACCGAGATGCGGTACTTGCCCTTGGGGGACATGGTGAACTGTGCATAGAAGGTTGCGACGCCGAACACCTTTTCAAGCGGAATATTCAGCTCCTCCGCGATGACGGTCTGCACCTCGATCGGGAGATAGCCGTAGATTTCCTGTGCTTTCTGCATGATCGGCATGAGACATCCCGGATCATCCCGCAGTGCGTCGATGACAGCGCGGAGCTCCTGCTCCTGTTCTGCGGTGCCGGTAAAGGGGATGGTTGCGATTTTCTTTGCCATATGAATCGTTTCCTCCTTCTTTGATATTTGAGAATCGATTGATGATTGGTCGTCCGGCAGGCATGGCAAAACGGGCATTGCCGGAAATGCCCCGCAGAAAGGGAGCGATTCCGGCGGCAACGCCTTCGGAAGTGCCTGTCGAAAAAAGGGCATAGGCATGCGGCGACAAAAAACCGCATACTTATTCTTATGTATTCTACTACATATTCGGGAAAAAATCAAGGTCAAAATTGCACAACAATTACAACAGTTTTTCGTGCGTTTCCATGAATAAGAGTGTACCGGCAAGTGCTTTTTCGCGATTTTCCGCACTTTTTGCAAATTCTGTGCCGGCAGCAGACTGTCCGCGTGCGGCGTACAACTGTACGAATTTCCTGCATTTCCCTGAAATTCGACACACCGTGAAAAATATTTTCAATTTTTACAGAAAAATCGCGCTTTCTCAACATGTGAAAAGAATAAAATAAAAGGAGCGCCGCGCACAGTCCGCAGACAGTTTTCCGCGGCTGTGCAGCGCATCAAAATGTACACAAATCAGCAAAAGAATCTGGAGGTCGAAATGGAACAACAATCTCGGTTTCTCCCCGAAGGGAGCCTGCTCGGTTCCCCGCAGAATACGGAAGCGCTCAGCTCTGAGGCCGCGCTGCGGGAGGCGATCCGCACCGGTCAGCGCTTAGAGGCGCGTGTGCGCGTCTGCGACGGCAGTCACAATCTGCATGTGGATCTGCCCTGCATGCAGGGATTGATCCCGCGGGCAGAGGGCGCGCTCGGCATCACGGAGGGTGCGACCCGTGACATTGCGCTGATCTCTCGGGTCAACAAGCCTGTCTGCTTTTCCGTCCTGCGCATCGACCGCGATGCACAAGGCAAGCCGGTCGCGGTACTGTCGCGGCGGCTGCAGCAGGAGCAGTGCCGCGAGGGGTATATCAGCCGGCTGCGTCCGGGCGATGTGATCCCGGCGCGCGTCACGCATCTGGCGCCTTTTGGCTGCTTTGTCGATATCGGCTGCGGAGTTCCCTCACTCATCCCGATCGACGCGATCTCGGTTTCCCGCATTTCGCATCCATCCGACCGTTTCTGCGTCGGTCAGGAGATCCGTGTCATGGTCAAGGGCTTCGAGAACGGCCGTGTCCTGCTGACGCACAAGGAGCTGCTCGGCACATGGGCGGAAAATGCGGCATGCTTTTCGCCGGGTGAGACAGTTGCCGGCATCGTCCGCTCGGTCGAGGATTACGGTATTTTCATCGAGCTGTCGCCGAATCTCGCGGGTCTTGCCGACCTGCGCGCCGATGTGCATGCGGGGCAGCACGCGAGTGTGTATATCAAGAGCATTGTTCCCGAGCGCATGAAGATCAAGCTCGCGATCGTGGATGTCTTTGACGATGCCTGCCCGCCCGCACCGATCCGGTATTTCTTCCGCGGCAGCCACATGGACGAATGGGTGTATACGCCCCCGCAGGCCAAACGCCGCATTGCAAGCCAGTTCGCACCCGCTGTCAGCGGCGGCGGAAAGCCCCCTCTGGCGTGACACTTGCACTTTTTTGGAGAATATGCTACAATATTGATGTCCCAACTGTCTCTTGAAGATTTAATTGGTACATCAATAACAGCATCAATCCAATGCAGGAGGGTACAGCAATGCAAATCGTCCGGACAGAAACGCTCGCACAGCGCACCGGCGCGTATTACGTGCGCATACAGGCCATGGCGCTGCGGCATCAGATTACGCCGGAGCAGGAATTCGATGAACATGACACGCCGCAAACGCGCTATATCGTGATCTATGACGGCGTACTGCCGGTCGCGACAGGCCGGCTCTATGCAATCGACACAGAGCGCGTCATGCTCGGCCGGATCGTCGTATTGGAGGAATACCGCGGACGCGGCCTCGGCAGAACGGTCGTGGCCGAATCGGAACGCTGGGCGGCGGAGCTTGGCTTCCGCACTGCCGTATTAGAGGCACGCACCGAAAAACAGGGCTTTTACGAAAAACTCGGCTACACCGCCGACCCCGCCCGCATCATCTGCGGGGAGACTTTCACCTGCATCCACATGGAAAAGCCGCTCATATCGCTGCCGCAAAGTCAATGTTGCCGCTGTTGATATCGGCACGGACACAGGTGATGCGCAGGGGCATCCCGAGCGTGAAGGTCAGGCCGCTGCCCTTTGCCCGGAGCGAATAAAAGCCGTCGCATTCGTAGTCATCCGGCGGCAGGGAGTCCGACAGGATCAGCCCCTCAACCGTGTTTTCGAGCATGACATAGATGCCGTTCTCGGACACGCCGGAGACAATGCCGTCAAATTCCTCGCCGACATGCTGCTTCGCCCATTCGGCACGGTAGCGGTCCTCACAGTCGCGCTCAAGCGAAAGCGCACGCTGCTCCGTCACGGTTCCGGCCGCCGCAGCCGCCTGTGCAAACTGCATCATGTTTGCAGGCTTCTCGCCGCGGATCCATGCCGAGAGGATGCGGTGGATCGCCAGATCGGGGTAACGCCGGATCGGCGAGGTAAAATGCGCATAATCGCGCAGCGCCAGACCGAAATGTCCGACCGGATCCGTTTCGTAGTCCGCCTTGGCCATGCTCCGCAGCACCATCTGATGCACGGCGGCCTTGAGCGGGCTGTTTTCTGCATGGATCAGCACCTGCGCATAATCGCGGGGTGCGGGGCTGTCAAGCGCCGGATGCGGCAGGCTCAGACGGTTGAGCATTTCCTCCAGCCGCTGCGATTTTTCCGCAGGCGGCTTTGCATGAACACGGTAAACAAAGGGCAGGTGCCGCTCCTTCGCAAGCCTTGCAGCGGCCTCGTTCGCGAGCAGCATGCACTCCTCAATGAGCGCCTCTCCCCTGCCGCGGCTCCGCACCGCGACATCCCTGCACACGCCGCTCTCATCGAGCAAAAAGAGGCTCTCCTCCGTTTCAATGCTCGGGGCGCCGCGCTTTTTCCGCGCAGCAAGGCGCTTTTCGCGGAGCTGATCGAGCAGCAGCAGCGCGTCCTTGACCGGCGCGTATTTCTCCTCGATCTCCGGCGATGCAGTGCCGTCCAGCACCGCATTCACCTCACGGTACACGCCCTTGACCGCCGAGCGGATGACAGTTTTCTCGAAGCGCCAGTTCACAAGCTCACCGTCGCGGTCAAGCTCCATGAGCACGGAAAATGCCAGCCGGTCAACATCCGGGTGCAGCGAACAGATGCCGTTGCTGAGCGCCCCGGGCAGCATCGGAATGACCTGATCGGCATAGTAAATACTGGTTCCCCGGGCGATTGCCTCGTCATCAAGCGGCGTATTCGGCTGCACATAATGCGACACATCTGCGATATGCACGCCGAGCCGGAAGCCGTCCGCAGTCTGCGAGATCGAGATCGCGTCATCGAGATCCTTCGCGTCAAATCCGTCGATTGTAAAGATGATATCCTCGGACTGACGGAGGTCAAGGCGGCCGTTCAGATCTGCGTCAGTGATGCCGCAGGCTTCGAGCTTTGCCGCTTCGTCGAGCGCTGCCTGCGAAAATGCCGCCGGTACGCCGCTGACCGCGACCAGCGCCGCCGCGCAGGCTCTTGCAGTATCGGCGCCGCCGAACGAGAGCAGAATGCGAACGGTATGCTGCGAATGCCGGTCGCCGCGGGATGCGACCTCTGCGATGACCTTTTCCCCGGCATGGCCGTCCCATTCCGCCGCATTGACAACAGCCAGCGGGCGGGCAGAGAGGCGGTCGGAGAGGAAATACAGCGTGCCGTTCTCCTTCGTGAGCATGCCCGAAAACTGCGGGTTTGCTTCCTGCATGACCGTCACGACAGAGGCCTGCGGCAGGCCGTCCTCGCGGGGACCCTCGGGCTGAAGCAGAACGGTATCGCCGGGCAATGCGCCTTTGAGGCTGCGTCCGGTGATGAAATATTCGCCGCTGCCGCTCTCCGGCACGGCAAAGCCGAAGGTTTTGCTGATGCGGCTGATCCTGCCGCGCACCAGTCCCGCAGCCTCCGCCCAGACAAATCCGGTACGGCGTTCTGCGATGAGGCCGTCCTTTTGCAAAGCAGTTAAAGCGCGCAGATACGCGGCTTTTCCGCGCCCTCTGCATTTCGATGCCAGGTCTGCGCGGGAGACCGGCCTGCCGTCCGCCTTGCGGAGAAAGGTTGCGATGCGGTTCTGAAAGTGTGCAATCTGCTCCGGATCAACCGGTGCTGCGGCGGCTGATACCGCCTGCTGCTGCTCCCGCTTTGCCTCCCGCTGATTTTTCTTCACTGCGCGTCTTGTTTTATGCGCATATGCACGTTTTGCCATTTGAATCCCTCCGTTCTGCGGAATACCGTCCGGCCTCATCGGGCGCATCGGTACCGCTGTATCGTCATTTCCGAAACATGGGTATGTAATTTTTTAGGTGGTCGGAAAAACAAGGTTAAAACAAATAGTTTTAATTTCGCCCATATGAAAAGTTTCGCTCAAGCCTTTTCAAAGGCTTGCAGGGTCGAGGGGCAGCGCCCC
>CAMNJD010000533.1 GCA_946540705.1 uncultured Ruminococcus sp.
CGGAGGTATCCGCAAAGCCGCTGATCGCGCTTTCCAGATAATCGGAGAGGCGGGTCAGATCGACCATCGTATCGAGTGCAGTACGGTCTGCCTTCACGTTCGGCTTGGGGAGTGCGAGAATGAAGATGCTGGAAGCGGCGAGGAAAATGCCGGCAGCCTGAAGGAAATGCCCGTCGAGGATCTCCGGCTTGACCTTCGCGTATGGGGAGCGCTTCGACGGTGCGGAGAGGGTGCTGACCGTATCGGGCTGATAGGTCTGCACGACCTCCTCGTTTTCGGCATGTGCCTGCCGGCAGTAGATCATGACCGCGAAATAGCAGAACAGCAGAATGATGATCGACAGCACCGGCATCGTTTCGTTTTCCTTTGCGTAGATCGCAAACGGGAAGATCATAACGACAAAGGACATCAGCACGCGGTATCGCACCAGCGTGAAATAATACGCGATCGACGAAATAAAGAACGTGAACATCAGGAACAGCGCGACGGTATACGCGGGGTAATCCGTGACAAGGACGGACTGCGGTGTGAAGAACCAGACCCAGAACGGGATCCGGTCGGCCTCGCGTTCCGGTGCAAACACTGCGCTTTCGGCGCCTGCGCGCATCAGCATCACCGAGAGCGACAGAAATGCCGCGCCCGCAGCCAGATAGGCGATACTGCCGATCAGCTTATGCTGTTTCATGTAATCGAACAGGCGGAACAGTCCCGCCTGCAATACCAGCGAGAGCAGGATCCAGACCGGTGTCCATTTCGGCGCATAGTGATAGAAAATGCCCGCGATGATCGTCACGGAAAACAGCAGCGGAATCCGTCTGGGACGGATCAGCCAGCGCAGCAGACGTCCGGAGATCGTGTCCGGCTGAAGCAGCTTCAGATTTGGCACGGTTACAGTCACCGCCTTTCGAGTGAAATGGAAAAGGCCGCGGCAGAAAGACGCTTTACGCCTCTCCGCCGGCCTGAATGAGATCGTGCTCCGGCGTCACGAGCCAGAGGGAGCCGTTCTTCGGAACGGAAAAGGAATCTGCGTCCTGCTCCGGCACCAGCAGGTACAGCAAAGACGGGAAGCGCTCCAGCGCCGCGGCGGTATCCGCGCCGGTGTGCGTGGTAAAATACAGCAGCAGCGAGCCGCCCTCCTGCGCGAGCTCCGGCGGGATCAGCGGCAGATTGCCGAGCGCTTCCTCACTGCGGCAGCCGCCGCGCAGCAGCGTTACGGCTTCGACCGCAAGCTGATCGGGGCTGTCCAGTGAAATGCTGCTCCACTGTCCGTTCACATCGGCATAGGAGAGCTTGCAGGGGTAGCTGTATTTGGCACAGAGCATCAGAAAACCCAGTGCCGTTTCAATGAGCTGCTCCTCGGTTTTGAGCCGCTGCTCCATCGGGAGCGCACGGCTGTCGCGGCGGAAGTCCAGCACGACAGAGAGCCGCGCCAGTGCGACCGGCTCGTCCTGCCGCACCATGAGATGCCGGCGCTTGGCCGAGAGCTTCCAGTTGATGCGCTTGAGCGAATCGCCGGGGATGTAGTCCCGGTGCTCATAGCCGGGCATCGCAGAGGCGGAGTGCAGCGGGGTTGATTCGCTTTCCTCATCGGCTGCGGCAACGGCCGTCGAAACAGACCGGAACAGATTGGCATTTGCTTTCAGCTCCGGGATATCGGGCGTGATCAGCAGGGTTTCCCGGCATTGCAGCGGAACCTTGAAGCGAACCATTGCGAAATAATCCGACAGGCGCATGTTTTCGAGCGAGACTTCCCCCGCGCCGCAGTAGCGCGTCGTCAGGGGGATGCGGTATTCCGCAGCGCGTGCAGTGCCGAGCGAGAGGCAGAGCGGCAGCACATCGGGTGTGAGCTGCAATTTTTTCTGCCTGCGCCATTTGGCATAGGCGCGCCGGCCTGACAGCGAATTGGTATCGGCAGGGCGCTGCGGCAGCGCATGTGCATTCGGTGAGACCGGCGCAAAATGTGCATCTGCGCGGAGCGTCATGCGCAGAAAAGGGAGCGGCAGAACCGTGTCCTTTTCCAGCACGATGACCGCCGTCTGCTGACGCTGCTTCGCGGCGGAATCGGGGAGCTTCAGCGTCACGCGGATTTTTTTGCGCACGAGCTGTGTCATAATGAACGAGAGAATCGGCATCAGGAACAGAAATGCGAGCATCATGACGCCGATCGCGCCGTCCATATACAGCATAAAGATGACCGCAATGCCGATCGCACAGAGATAGCCCGCGGTCATTGTGCTGCTTCCATAGGGACAGGCACGGTGTTCAGGACATCCTGCACAACATCCCGTGCATCGCCGATCTGTGATTTGCCCTTTGGCGAAAGGATCAGTCTGTGCGCCAGCACACTTTCTGCCATAGCCTTGACGTCATCGGGCAGTGCGAAATCGCGGCCGCTGAGGAACGCATTTGCCTTGGCTGCCTTATAGAGTGCGATCGAGCCGCGGGGAGACGCGCCGAGCGTCAGTGCATCGTGTCCGCGTGTTGCGGAAACGATCCGCAGGATGTACTGCTTGACATTGTCGCTGACGAACACCTGCTCGACCTCCTGCTGGAGCTTCAGGATATCCTCCGGATGCACGGCAGGTGCGGTGATATTGTCGAGCGGGTTATGGTGCTCGGTGCGGGAGAGGATCTGAAGCTCCTCCTCCTGTGTCGGGTAGCCCATGCTGATGCGCATGAAAAAGCGGTCCATCTGTGCCTCGGGGAGATGATAGGTACCGTAAGTCTCAACGGGATTCTGTGTCGCGAGCACCATAAACGGCTGCGGCAGCTTATGCGTTTCGCCGTCGATCGAGATCTGATGCTCCTCCATGACCTCGAGCAGGGCGGACTGCACCTTCGGGGAGGCGCGGTTGATCTCGTCCGCGAGCAAAAAATTGCACATTGCCGCACCGGGACGGTATTCGAGTTCAAAGGTTTTCTGATTGACAAGGGAAAATCCGGTGATATCGGAGGGCATGATATCCGGCGTGAGCTGGATGCGGTTGAAGCTGCCGCCGATCGAGCGGGAGAGTGCCGCAGCAAGCTGTGTTTTGCCGACGCCGGGGACGTCCTCAATGAGAATATGGCCGTTGCAGAGCAGTCCGGCAATGACGCAGCGGATGACCTGTTCCTTGCCGACAATGACGGAACCGATGCTGTCGGTGAGCTTTTGAATCTCTGTATGCATGGCAGTAACCTCTCATATCGTATAATTCTGCTATTATATTATAGCATATTATGCGGAAAAGTGCAATGGGAGCGGTCAGAAAAAAATGGGCTAATAACATTTTAGGTGGTTTCTGTAACAAAATGGGTGGTTTGCATTTGTTAGATTGTCTGCAAATCGCCCTGCGATTTGCCAA
>CAMNJD010000534.1 GCA_946540705.1 uncultured Ruminococcus sp.
CCCATTCTACAATTTCATATCGTAGAACAGCGTATTTCGCGGAATAAATATGTCCGGCGGAGTGCGCTTTTTTGATTTTTAAGGAGGTTTTAGCATGAATGGATTTTTGAAAAAAACATTGGCAGCGGCTATGGCTCTGTCGCTCGTAGGCGGTGGACTGCCCGCGACCACAGGCGGATATGATATATACAAGCCTGCCATCGTTGCCAATGCGGCAGAAACAAAGCTGATTGCTCCGGGCGTTGAATATTATCTCGGCGATACCATTGATTTTGGCGGTGAAAACGTATATGTACTAATGGATGACACGAACAACTCGCCGTCGAATTGGATAGGGGTAACTCGTACTTTTACATATTTTGAGTACCGGGACAATTTTCATCAGTATGACGTTGGTTCTACCGGTATTTGGATTACCTCTGATAAGGAATTAACGCCCCCTCCGACAGGCGTAAAGGTTTCGGGCAGCGGTACTGTGAGCGATCCATATACTTTCAGCCTGATACAGAGCACCGGAAATGAAACGCTTTCTGACGGACAGTACAGACAGACCGCACAGAAAGATGGCAAATATTATAACAGATTCGTCTTTGTTGTTTCAAAGTCCGAATTTGCGGGAAAGAGTAAGGCAAGGTTCACCGCGACCTTCGCCGGTACAGAGTATTTCTTTGATACAGACAAGTATTACACCGGTGTAATTTCAAGCGGCATCACCTATACCCCTGCTTCTGGCAGTGTCATGTTCGCAGTGACAGTATCCAGCAGCTTTCAGATTCCCGGCGATCAGCTTGTATGCAGACTAAATTTTGAATAATGGAGGAACTACTCATGAAAGAGATCTATACTGCTCCTGAAATGGAGATCGTTGAATTCGAGGCTGAGGACGTCATTACCACCTCGTTCACCGGAAAAGGAACGCTCGGCGATATGGGCGGCGACGGCGATATTCAGATTCCGTAAAAGTGAAATACAGGAGGGCGGCGGCGGAGAATCTCTGCCGCCGCTTTTCATAGGAAGGACACAATATGAAATATACTACCATAGCGGTCGCTTTGCTGTTCTGTATGCTCCTGACTGGCTGCGGCGGTGAGGACAGCAATGCCGATACAGACAGCTCGGTAACAGAAATCACAACATCGGCGGTCACCTCTGCTGACGGTATCAGCGAGGATACGGCTGAAAGCAAGAATACCATGAATACCGAAAAGACTACTGCAACAAGGGATCGCTCTGATTCTCCCGAAAGCGATAAAGCTTTAGAGGACAGCGGGAGCTATTCCGATGATGCTGACATTGAGATCGGTGACGATACCCCCGCCGTGACTACTGCAAAAACCTCCGACAATACAAATACAGTTACTACGGCAAAGCAAACCGAAAAGAAAGAAACCTCAACCGCTACGAAAAAATCTGAAACCGAAAAAGCCACTACAAGCAAAGCCGCTGAAACTACCAAATCAACAACGGCAGAAACACAAAAGCCTACTGGGGCTACCACAAAAGCAACCGAAACAGAGCCGAACACCGAGGGCGGCAATGTACTCCCCGATGACGGTCTGGATTGGTCACCGCTTGTTCCTGTGAATTGAGCTGTTTCCCCATAGAAAGGATAGAATATGAAACTGAATCCGAAATTTTTAACACATGAGACTAAAGGTGAGCATATCACCGTATCCACAACAGGTACGAAGTTCAACGGTCTGATTCGGAGCAATCCGACTGCTGCCTTTATCATCGAATCGCTGAAAAGCGATACAACGGAAAGCGAGATCGTGGACAAGATGCTTGAAAAATATGATGTTGACCGTAATACCGCTGAAAAGGACGTTGCAAGTATCATTGCTCAGCTTCGCAGGATAGGTGCTGTCATTGATGGTAGTCAAGCTCATTAGTGCGGTCATATTTGTGCAGCATTCACAGAAATTCTTTCAAAAACCGGGAATGCTTTTTCATTTCGATTTGATTTTTCCGTTGCGATATTGTTTCACATGTGCTATAACATAAATGCGGGAATATGCCCTTTGCACCGCAAATCCAGAATAAAGGAGATCTTTTATGAAGACGAAAAAAGGCTTTTTGGGAAGACTGGCGACATTTCTGCTGACGCTTGTGATGGCGTTCGGCATGATGCCGGCAACCGTACATGCAGAGTACGCTGAAGAATGGATGGAAAACTATGACTGGGACAGCATGACATTCGATGAAATGTACGAGTTCGTCTGCGACATCTGCGACGAAGTCTATGAGGACATCTGCCCGGACTGTCATCTTTGCCCGTCCTGCGCAGATGAAGCTGCGCACTGCCAGGAGTGCGGCAGATGCTGCGGACTGTGGGGCGAAGATTACGAGTGCTGCGGCGCATCATCCGAAGGGATGCTCTGCTGGGACTGCCTCGTAGATCTGGGTTATCATTGCGTATACTGCAACCAGTGCTGCTGTGACGACCCGGATATGCTCTGCAAGCAATGCCACAAATGCATGGAATGCATCGGCGGCGATGACCCGTTCATCTGCGGCGACTGCGGCATTTGCAGCGAGTGCGCAGCACACTGCCCGAACGAGGACTGCCAGAGCTGCGACTATCTGGACAGCCCCTGCATCAGCGAAGGGGAGCACTGCATCAACTGCTGCATCCTCTGCGAGCAGTGCGAAGAGGTCTGCTTCAACGAAACAGACTTTGATCCCTGCGAGATCTGCGGGCTCTGCGAGTCCTGCTGCGCGGATAACGCCTGCGAGGACTGCGGCATGTGTGCAGAGGATCCGGATTATGACGAGCATATCTGCGATAACTGCGGCAGCTGCCTCACCTATCTGGAAGTCTGCGAGCAGTGCGGTCTGTGCTATGACTGCTGCCGCGCTGAGGCAGAGTGTGCAGGCTGCACCTGCGGCGAATACTGCTGGTCGGAGCTTTCGGATGACCATGTCTGCGAGAGCTGCGCGCGCTGCTTCGGCGAGGTTGACCGCTGCGACGACTGCGGTCTGTGCGTCGATTGCTGCGAGGAGATGAGCAGTATCAGCGGCTGCGACTGCGATCCGCCCGTCTGCGTCGAGAGCGCCGACTGGTCTGCGCATTTCAGCACCGTGCATGCCGATTTTATCGACACGCACAGCGCCTCTCCGAGCAATACCTTCAGCTATGACGCCGACTGGCACTGGAGAGCATGCCGCTTCTGCGACGAAGCTTCTCACCGGACAGGCAAGACTGCACATACCTTCAACGCGAACGGCAAGTGCATCACCTGCGGCTATCAGGCAGGCACGTCGGTTTACATCACACAGCAGCCGCACAGTGTGACTGCAAAATCCAGCTTTGAGGAAGCTGACGAGGATGACGAGTGGAGCGTGTACCGGAACCATGTGCGGTTCAGCATCAAAGCAAAGGGCAGCAATCTGACATATCAGTGGTACACAGCCTCCAAATCCGATCTGAGCTATTTCCAGTCGCAAGCAGTTGCGATCCATGACAGTGAAGGCGTTATATCCGGAGCAATGGCTGCGACATTGGAATATTATGTTCCGCAGGATGATTGTGATGACAACTATATCCGCTATTTCCGCTGCAAGGTGTCGGACGGCAGCTCGACCGTGTGGTCGGAGCCGGCTTCGCTGACCTGTGCACACAACTATACCATCTATGACAGTTCGAAGCAGCCGACCGACGAGGGGCATTATATGCACTGCCACGGTCTGGGATGCGAAGCGACAAAGCTCGTCAAGCACAGCTTCTCCCCGTGGGTGTGGACAGACGAGAACCACACGCAGCGCACCCAGACCTGCAAGGTCTGCGGCTATGTGAAGGAATACCAGAGCCACGATCACAG
>CAMNJD010000535.1 GCA_946540705.1 uncultured Ruminococcus sp.
CCAGCCGTCACCCTTCAGGGAGTTTGCGGGAATCTCCCATGTGATTGTCTGGCCGGCCTGATCCCAGTTCGCGCCGCCGATCGTGTTATATACCATTTTGACAGGATCGGAGGGTGACACGGTATAGGAATTGTTATCATAGCCCGGATAAAGCGTAGAGGAGGACTTATAGACCGCCGACTCCCCTTCAATGCGGATAAGAGATGAGGGGGTCGCGCTGAGCTCGGCCTGCGGGGGCGCCTGATAAGGCGAAGTGCCCTCCGGCTGGCAGAGCTTGATCCACTCGATGCCGAGGTTTGCCTTGATGCCGCTCAGCGTGATCGAATGGCTGCCCTTTGTGAGATAGAAGATCAGCGGATCATTGAACAGACCGTCGCTGTCATAGACAAACTTGGTCTGCCAGCCGGGCTGCTCGATCTGTGCGGGACGCACCTGATTGCCGCGGGAATCGGTCTTGATCGCAGTCTTGTTGACAAAAATCTTGTTCAGATTGATGCGGGAGGCAGATTCGTACGGGATTTCCCCGTCAAGCTCAAGCGACAGCTCCACCTGATTCGATGCGGATTTCATCGCATAGTAGGACATCTGGATCGAATAGATCCCCTCCTCCTCCACCTCGAAATCAAAGGTGCAGCTGCCCTCCGGAGCATCCCAGATGAGGACATCCTTCCGCCTTTCCTCACCCTCGCCGAGTGTCCCGACAGAGAACTTTCCGGTCGAATCGGAACAGTCCTTGCCGGCGATCAGGATTTCGCGACCAGGGCGGTTTTTGCCGATATTGGCATCATAATAGTCACTGTAGCTGTTTTCGCGCTCATAGTGCAGCTCATAAAGAGAATCGTCAGCCGCAGCAGAGAGCAGCAGGAGATCATCGGGTTCCGCCGCCGCAGGCTCTGAATCCGCGCTGCACACAAGCGGCAGACAGAAGCTGCACGCGAGCGCTGCACTGACCGCTGCTGCGGAAATCCGCCAAGCAAATGCCTTTTTTCTCACGGTATCTCCACCTTTCAGCCGAAGCAGCAAAACCGTATCCGCACAGTCCCCGCTCCGGTTTCATTCGTAATCGGAAATATGCGCTTTTGACAAAATGCCGAAAAAGCACCTCATACTTCTCTACAATTATACATTATACCAAATCTGCGGAAAATTGTCAAGATGCTGTAAAGACTTTTCCGAAATTCCAAAGTATTTCGTCAGCCTGCACAATCATTATACAAAAAACCTATACACTGATACACGCAAAAGAAATGTCTGATGATATCATAAACTGTGCAATCGTCACCTCAAACGTGATATTGCCCGCAGCAAAGAAATCCCTTAAATTGTTCTTTGTCAAATTCGTGCAAAGATAAATCAGCCAAAGTCCGTCAAAAAAATTTTTGAAAAGTACTTGCTTTTTTCTGAAAATGTGATACAATAGAGATACGGGGAGAATATCCCGCCCCGAAAACAAACACAGGAGGTATACAGTTATGGCATATGCAATCAGTGATGCATGCATCCAGTGCGGTGCTTGTGCAGACGCATGTCCCGTCGGCGCAATTTCAGAGGGAGACGGCAAGTACGTCATCGACGCAGAAACCTGCCTCGAGTGCGGCGCTTGTGCCGATACATGTCCCGTTGGTGCGCCTGAGCAGGCTTGAGCCGCCTGATACGCACAAAAGCAGCAGCGGCTTCCGGAATCCCGGAAGCCGCTTTCTGCGCAGTATTTCAAAAAAGGCTTGCTTTTTTCTGACTTCTGTGCTATAATGAAGCATGTCATGCGGCGCTGACATCCCGCCGAAGTATAACGATCAGGAGGATCATTCCGATGAACACTTTGAAATCCATCCGCAGAGCTGCTGCTCTGCTTCTGACAGCAGGCATCTGCTGCTCTGCCTGCGTATGTCTTTCCGGCTGCTCTGATAATTCCGGTGACAGCAGCGTCCGGCACGCGGTCAGCCATAATGAGGAAGAATTCGTCAGCATTTATGTCCCGGAGGTCCCGGATCAGCCGGTCGATTCCTCTGTACCGGGCGAAAGCCTCGAAGCCGGAATCGGCGAAACGCTCGACTACGACGGCAAAGTCAGCGTCACACTCGATAAAGTCGTTGAGGTCGATGACGTCAACAAGGTCGAGATGCGCGTGCTGCTCTGCGAAATGACAATCAAGAATACAAGCGATGCAAAGATCGACTGCCAGAACATCACACATTTCCGTGCCATTATCGACGGAAATGAGGAATTTGAGCCTGTCAAGGATGTCCGTGCAGGTATTACCGCGAGAAAATACTATTCCCAGACCGGCAGCACGCTTGATATCTTCAACAGGGAAATCGCGCCGGGCGAGACTGTGAAAGGCTATGTCTATCTCGGCATGCCGACCGCATGGAGCACAATGCAGCTCTGCTATATGCCCTACAAATACTATAACAACGACCGCCTGCTCTTTCAGATCAAGGAAGGCGATCAGGAGCACTTCACAGATAAGCTGAAATAATCAATGCTAAAAGCAATACAAGGCTGCCCCGCATACGGAACAGTATGCGGGGCATTCTATTACTGTGCGTCCTGTGCAGCGCTGTTCACAGGAATCCCGGCAAGAAATACCTCGGGATCCACATAATCATCATTTTGCAGCACCTCAAAATGCAGGTGCGAGGTCTGTGCGCTCTCTGCCTCATTCGTATCACCGACCGCACCGAGCACGGTTCCGCGCGGGAGAACCTGCCCGGCCTCTGCATTCAGCCCGTCATTCAGGCCGCAGTAGCGCGTGACAGTTCCGTCATCATGCAGCATTGTCACGCAGATGCCCCAGAGCGCATCCCGCTCAACCGCCGTCACGGTGCCGTCCAGCACGGCATAGACCTCCGTGCCCTGTGAGGCCGCAAAGTCTGCGCCGTTGTGGGTCTGCCAGATGCCGGTCGTTTTGGATTTGACCAGCTCGCCATTGCTGAAGGGCTGGATCACTGTACCGTCAACCGGCATCATCGGCTGCACGACCGGCGCAGCAGTCTCCGCAGTTGCAGCGGTTGCTGCGGTCGATTCGGTCGTTTTATGAACCAGCGCTGCTGCCTCCTCGGCATCGGGCGCCGTTGTCGTAACGGCTGCGGCAGTCGTTCTGCGTGCCGGGCCGGAAGTCTGTGCAGCGGTCTGCGTACCGTTCGCGGCAGAGGTCACACGCGGTGCGGTATATTCTGCGGTGAGGCTGCTCTCCGCGATCTGCGGCTGCTGCGGCTTTCCCGCCGCCGAATACGCATACCAGCAGGCCGCTCCGACCATCGCGACGCTCAGCGAAAGCGCCGCATAAAATCCCTTGCCGGACATGCCGGCGCGTGTAGTTTTGTTCATAGCAATCGCCTTTCTCATTTTTGTACGGATACGGCTGCATATGCGCATCCGGTATAGGATAAGCCATGTCACCCGTTTGGGAATCAGTGGTTCCCTTGGCTTTCGTGCATATTCTGACCGGATTTGCGCCGATTATTCAATGAGAAAGAAAAAAACGCACCGCCGAAGCGATGCGTTTCAGCTTGTCGATAAAGGTATCGCTGCGCGATGATTATAATGGGGCGCTGCCCCATACCCCGCCAAAGGGATGCTATCCCTTTGGA
>CAMNJD010000536.1 GCA_946540705.1 uncultured Ruminococcus sp.
AAAAGGCTTGAGCGAAACTTTTAATATGGGCAAAATTAAAACTATTTGTTTTAACCTTATTTTTCCGACCACCTAAAAAATTACATACCCCAAAAAAAGAACAGGTACATCTGCACCTGTCCTTTGCTGATTTGCGGGAGAGGCCTCAGTCGATCTCGACTGCCACCTTCCGGTTTTCGCGGGCAGCACCTGCACGCATCAGTGTGCGGATCGCCTTTGCGATTCTGCCCTGCTTGCCGATGACACGACCCATGTCATCCGGCGCTACGGTGAGGTGCAGGACGCTGACGCCCTCATCATTCACCGCATCCTCAGTGATCTGAATCGCAGTCTTATCCGTGACCAGACCTTCTACGATCGCATATAACAGTTCTTTCATGCAATACTCCCAAAAGTGTGATGATTCTGTGTCGGGACAGCGTGCCGGATTACAGCACGCCCTCCTTCTTCAGGATCACGCGAACGGTATCGGTCGGCTGTGCGCCGTTTGCGAGCCATGCCTTTGCCTTCTCAGCATCGACGGTGATCGCGGACGGCTCTCTGGTCGGATCGTAGGTGCCGATCTCCTCGATGAAGCGGCCGTCTCTCGGATATCTGCCGTCAGCGACGACGATACGGTAGAACGGAGCCTTCTTAGCGCCCATTCTTCTCAGACGAATCTTAACTGCCATTGGTATTTCACCTCCAAAAATTTGATATCAGTGTATTTATTCCACGCAATGATTGATTGCGATGAAAACAGATTGACCTGTCAGCGCTCGGTCGGGCCGAAGATCCAATGATACAGCAGCCACCCGCCGATTGCCAGCATCACCCCTGCCATGATCAGGTGAATGATGCGTGCCGTTGTCATGTTCATATCCGGGTTTGTTTTTCTCTCGGGAAATTTCCCCGTGACTGCAATAACCATGACGATTATTCCGCCGATCAGGAACGCGGCCGGAACCGCGAGGGTGATATCATGCATGATCTGATCCATGACGGTTGCTCCGGTTCAGAAATCCAGCGCGATCAGCAGCGCGGCGCCGACGAGCAGTCCGCCGAATATCATATAGAACAGTCTGATCTTTTCTCTGCCGAACAGCTCTGTCAGAAAGCGCATCCGCCAGCCCCAAAAGAACCAGTCCCAGTCGCGCCAGCTCGGAATCAGGAGAAACAAGCCGATAAACAGGCATGTCAATGCAGTTGCGTTCATAGTAGTTACCTCAGTATTATGGTGTATGCTTTATGGTGTATGCTTTAGAATTTCGGGAAGCCTCCGCCCTTCATGCTCTCCATCACGGAGGGATCGAGCTTGGGCATTTTGCGCCGGCCGAACAGCCCCTTGGGACCCTTGCCGACTTTTTTCATCATTTCCTGCATCTGTTCAAACTGCTTCAGAAGACGGTTGACATCCTGCACCTGCATGCCGGAGCCTTTGGCGATCCGGCGCTTGCGGGAGGGATTGATGATCGAGGGCTTTGCACGCTCCTCGGGGGTCATCGAGGTGATGATCGCCTCAACGCGGACGAACGCCTTTTCGTCGATATCGAGGTCATTGATCTTATTGCCCACGCCCGGCACCATCGAAACGAGCTTTTTGAGGTCGCCCATTTTGGCGATCTGCTTGAGCTGCGCGTGCAGGTCGTTGAGGTCAAACTGATTTTTGGTGAGCTTTTTGGTGAGGCGCTCCGCCTCCTGCTTGGAGTAGACATCCTCCGCCTTTTCGATCAGCGAGAGCACGTCGCCCATGCCGAGAATTCTGGAGGCCATTCTGTCGGGGTGGAACTGCTCGAAGTCATCGAGCTTTTCGCCCATACCGACGAACTTGATCGGTTTGCCGGTGACAGAGAGGACGGACAGAGCCGCACCGCCTCTGGTATCGGAATCGAGCTTGGACATGAGCACGCTGGTGATGCCGAGCGCATCGTCGAACGCCTTAGCGACGGTGACGGCATCCTGACCGGTCATTGCATCGACGACGAGCATGATCTCATCGGGCGTGGTTTCGCGCTTGATATCCTTCAGCTCATCCATGAGCTTTTCGTCGATATGCAGACGGCCTGCCGTATCGAGGATCACGACATCGTGGTTATTGTCCTTTGCATAGCGCAGACCCTTTTTCGCGATCTCGACCGGGTCGATCTGCCCCAGCTCAAAGACCTTGACCTCAGCCTTCCGGCCGACAATGACGAGCTGGTCGATTGCGGCCGGGCGGTAGATATCGCAGGCAACGAGCAGCGGGTGATGCCCTTCTTTTTTGAGCAGCTTTGCGAGCTTTGCGGCGTGCGTTGTTTTACCGGAGCCCTGAAGTCCGCAGAGCATGATGACAGTCGGCGGCTTTGAGGCCATATTCAGGCGGGAATTGCCGTCGCCCATGAGGGCAACAAGCTCCTCGTTGACGATCTTGATGACCTGCTGTGCCGGGGTCAGGCTGGCGAGAACCTCCTCACCGACGGCACGCTCGGAGACTTTTTTGACAAAATCCTTGACGACCTTATAGCTGACGTCTGCTTCGAGGAGTGCGAGCCGCACCTCCCGCATGGCTTCTTTTACATCGGCCTCAGTCAGCTTGCCGCGGCCTCTCAGCTTTTTGAATACCGCGCCGAGCTTTTCGGATAATCCTTCAAATGCCATACGCTGACGGCTCCTTTCTCCGTATTCCTGATATCCCGCGGGTGCGGGGGCGTGTCTGTTTTACCGGAAGAGTGCCGCGCCTCTGCGGGCAGCCTCGGAAATCTGTTCACGCTGCGCCTCGGGGAGTGACCGGCTCAGTGCCTCGATCTCCTCAAAGACAGCGCGTGCATCAGTCAGGCGCTTTGCGACGCCCATCTGCGCTTCGAGCTCCTCCAGACGGCGTTCGCCGCGGCGGATGCTGTCATAGACAGCCTGCCGGGAGATGCCGAGCGGCTGTGCCAGCTCCGAGAGCGAGAGATCCTCGTCGTAATAGCCCTCAAGCAGGGCGCGCTGTTTTTCGGTCAGCAGGCTGCCGTAGCAGTCCAGCAGCAGCACGAAGTCGAGATTTTTCACTGATTCTGCGCCGCCTTTCTGCTGTCATGGTCTGAACCTTTGCACCAGCTCTCCTATTATAGCAGACTTTGTCCTGTTTGTCAAGGGCTTTTTCGCATCCTGCGCGGATTTTATTTGTGATCGGAACGGTTCCCGGGTTTTCCGGTTTCTTTTGCGCACATGCCGCGTTTTCGCAGAGCGGGCACTGCCCGGCCCGCCAAAATTTGTTTCCGGCATTGAACTTTTTGCGTTCATATGTTATAATATAGACAATCATTCTCCGGCAGTGCCGGGAAAAGGAGTGAATCAAATGCATAAAGAATTTCTGATGGGCAATGCCGCGATCGCACGCGGTGCGCTGGACGCCGGCCTCAACCTCGTCTGCGGCTACCCCGGCACGCCCTCGACCGAGGTGCTCGAAACTGCCGCAAAATGCAATGACGGCAGAATCTATGTCGAGTGGTCGGTCAACGAAAAGGCTGCACTGGAGCTCGGTGCGGGTGCTGCCTACTGCGGCGCCCGTTCCATGGTGACGATGAAGCAGGTCGGCCTGAACGTCGCCTCCGACCCGCTCATGAGCCTTGCCTATATCGGCGTCAAGGGCGGCATGGTCATTCTCGTCGCGGATGACCCCGGCCCGATCTCCTCGCAGACCGAGCAGGATACCCGTACCTTTGCAGCCTATTCCAAGCTGCCCTGCTTCGACCCGACCTCCGTGCAGGAGGCCTATGACATGATCGCGGATGCCTTTGCCTATTCTGAAAAGTATCACACGCCGGTGCTGTTCCGCCCGACGACCCGTGTCTGTCACGGCTATGCCTCCGTCACCGTCAGGGATGCGGCAGAGCGGCAGACCAATCAGCCCGGGGGCTTTGTCCGTGACCCCGCAAAATGGGTCATCTTCCCGCGGCTGTCCTATCAGGCGCATATGAACATCGAGGCGCGGAATGTGACGCTCGCGGAGGAATTCTCCGGCTATGCGCACAATGTGTTCACGCCCGCCGCAGACGGCTCCCGCAGGGGCATCGCGACGCAGGGCATCAGCTATACGTATGTTCAGGCGGCACTCGCCGGAAAGCCCGCCCCCGCACTGCTGAAGATCGCAACACCGTTCCCGTTCCCGGAGCAGCTCGCGCTCGGATTTCTGCGCAGTGTCGATGAGGTGCTGTGCATCGAGGAGCTCGACCCGGTCATTGAGCGGGAGCTGACCTACCTTTGCGGCAAGCATCATCTGAACGTGAATATCCGCGGTAAGCTGACGCATGATGTGCGCAATGCAGGCGAAAACACCTGCGCTTCTGCTGCGCATGATATTGCAGCATTTTTGGGGCAGGCACAGCCCGGCGCTGACTCGCCCGATGCCGCACAGCCTGCACTGCCTGTCCGGCCGCCGGTGCTTTGCGCAGGATGTCCCCACAGAGCGTCCTTCTATGCGGTCAAGCAGGCGATGAAGGGCAAAAAGGCAGTTTTCTGCGGCGATATCGGCTGTTATACGCTCGGCAATGCGATGCCGCTGGACATGGTCGATACCTGCCTGTGCATGGGCGCGGGCGTGAATATTACGCAGGGCATCGGCAAGATCGAGCCGGATACGGCCTGCTTTGCATTTGTCGGCGATTCGACGTTCTTTGCCTCGGCAATTACCGGCGCGGTGAATGCCGTGTACAATCAGGCAAATATGACGCTTGTGATCCTTGATAACTCGACCACGGCAATGACCGGCCATCAGCCGCACCCCGGCACCGGCAGAACGATGATGGGCGAGATCGTCGAAAAGATCAGCATTGAGGCGGTGCTGCACGGCGTCGGCGTGAAAACCGTCGAAACCGTCAACCCGTTGCATCTTGAGGAAGCAATCGAAACGGTGAAGCGCACTGCGGCGCAGGACGGCGTCAAGGCGATCATTTTCAAGTCGCCCTGTGCGGTGCTGATCAAGCCTGATCAGCCTGCGGTCATTGACCCGGAGAAATGCACAAACTGCAAGCACTGCATCAGGCAGCTCGGATGTCCGGGCATTGTGGTGCAGGACGGCAAGGTGACGGTCGAGCAGGCGCTCTGCACGGGCTGCGGCCTGTGTGCGCAGGTCTGCCCGTTCCATGCGATCACGGCAGGAGGTGTGAACTGATGCAGACGAATATTCTGATCTGCGGCGTCGGCGGACAGGGCATTGTCCTGACCTCCAAGCTGATCGCTGCAACGGCTATGGCAAAGGATATGCCGGTCATGAGTGCCGAAACGATCGGCATGGCGCAGAAGGGCGGCAGTGTGTTCAGCTTCCTGCGCCTCGGCGATGACCTGCACTGCCCGATGTTCCCGGAAAAAACGGCCGATCTCATCATCGGCTTTGAGCCGGCGGAGGCAGTGCGCATGCTGCCCTACCTGAAGGACGGCGGAAAGATCGTGCTGAACACGCACCCGATCATGCCGGTCACGGCGGCGCTCTCCGGAACGGATTATACCGGAAAAGAGATGATCGCCTATTTGCAGACAAAGGTGCAGTCGCTCGCAATGCTTGATGCGGATGCCGCATGCAAAGCGCTCGGCTCCCCGAAGGTTCTGAACATGATCATGCTCGGTGCGGCAATCCGGCAGAATGTGCTGCCGTTCACGGTTGAGGAGATCGAAGAAACGATGCGCAGAACGGTCAAGCCGCAGTTCGTTGAGATGAACAGCAAAGCACTGCGCTATGAATAATCTGACAGAATGTACATTTGACCGGCTCCCTCTGCACTGGCAGCGCATTTTTACGCTGGAATGGGAGTCTGTCTGCATGGGCAGCAAGGCGATCGCAGCGGTCATCGCCGATGCGGAGGGACATATTCTCTCTGAGGGGCGGAATCAGACCGGCGAGCGCAGCATCCCGAATCCCGCCGCCGCACATGCCGAGACAGAGGCGGTGCGGAATCTGGACGTCAGCCGATATCCAGACAGGTACAGCTATATTCTCTATGCGGGGCTTGAGCCCTGTGTGATGTGTATGGGCACGCTGGTCATGGGCGGCATCCGGCATGTGGAGATCGCTGCGCACGATCAGTTCGGCGGCGCGATGCATCTCATGCAGCACAGCGCGTTCATCCGCGCCAAACAGATCGAAGTCCGCTGGACAGACCCGCTGCTCGGCGACATGCAGCGCGCATTTCAGACGGTCCGCGAGCTGCTTTATAATACCGACAGCGAGAAGAAACAGCGGATGCTGACAGACTTCGCAGTCTGCAACAAAACAGGTGTTGAGGCAGCATGCAAGCTCACAGACGGCGGCTTTTTCGTTGACAGACAGCCCGCCGGTTATTCCGTCAGCGAGGTATACGCCGCGCTGCTCCGAATCATGAACAGAAAGGAATGATCCCAAATGCAGATCAGTCAGGCACAGATCGAACTGGTCAACAGCCGCATTCAGGCGCTGCTGAAATCCAACAGCTTCTACGGCAAAAAGCTCGCACAGGCGGGCATCACCAAGATTCACACGCCGGAGGACTTCCTGCGGCTGCCGTTCTCCGAGAAAAGCGACCTGCGTGACGCCTATCCGCTCGGTCTGATGACCGCGCCGGAGGAGGAGATTGTCCGCATCCATTCGTCCTCCGGCACGACCGGTACGCCGGTCATCATTCCCTATACGCAGAAGGATGTCGATGACTGGGCGGTGATGTTTGCGCGGTGCTATGAGGTCGCGGGCATCACGAACAAGGACCGCATCCAGATCACGCCGGGCTACGGCCTCTGGACGGCCGGCATCGGCTTCCAGAACGGCTGCGAGAAGCTCGGCGCAATGGCGATCCCGATGGGGCCGGGCAATACCGAAAAGCAGCTTCAGATGATGCAGGACATGGGCAGCACAGTCATCTGCTCGACCTCAAGCTATGCACTGCTGCTGACCGAGGAGATCGAAAAGCGCGGCATCAAGGACAAGATCAAGCTGAAAAAGGGCGTGATCGGCTCGGAGCGCTGGAGCGATAAAATGCGGCAGCGCATCGCAGACGGCCTCGGCATCGAGCTCTACGACATCTACGGCCTGACCGAGATCTACGGCCCCGGTATCGGCATCAGCTGCGAGCACAATACCGGCATGCACATCTGGGATGATTACCTCTATCTGGAAATTATCGACCCGCAGACCGGCGAGCCTGTTCCGGACGGCGAATTCGGCGAGATCGTCATTACCACGCTGGTCAAGGAGGGCGCACCGCTCATCCGCTACCGCACGCATGACCTCTCCCGCATCATTCCGGGCGAATGTCCCTGCGGCCGCTCCTACCCGCGCATCGACGTCATTCAGGGGCGCACCGATGATATGATGAAAATTAAGGGCGTCAATGTGTTCCCGAAGCAGATTGAGGAGGTGCTTGCGAGGTTCGAGGAGATCTCCAGCGAATATCAGATCCGCATTTCGCACCTCGACGGCAAGGACACCATGCGCATTTATGTCGAGACAAACGGCTCTGTTGATTTTGCAGACCTGAGCCGCCGCATTGCCGAGCAGGTCAAGAGCCGGATCGGCTTTACCCCAATCGTCAAGGTCGTTGAGATCGGCGTGCTGCCGCGGAGCATGAAAAAGACCGCCCGCGTGATCGACGAGCGGTATGACTGAGAAAAACGGGAATCATGAATGACAATGCCCCGGGGCGATCAAAATTCGCTTCGGGGCATTTGGGTATGTTTATCCGGTCAGCCGGTGCTGTCCTTTTCATATTCACCCTGCAAAAACGCGAGCATCTGCTGAAAGCCCTCCTCCGAGACAGGGAATTCCCCGGCTGCGGTGATGATCCCGCGCTCCTTCGCGATCTCATAGCAGACATCCTCATGCCATGCCTCCGTCAGCAGCTTGCCGTCGCCGGGCTTGACGCGGTAGCGCAGGCTGCCGCGGCTGCCGGTGTGCGTATTCCCGACCTCGAAATAAAATACGGCCGGGATATCAAACGCATTGCGCGGCTTGTGTTCCTCCATTGCAGTTACACCTCACATCGAAACAGTTTCGCGGCATTCTCCGCCGTAATGCGGCAGATTTCCTCCGCAGATACGCCCTTTTCCCGCGCCATGACAGCGGCGGTTTCCGTCAGCATCGTGCTGTCGCAGCGCTTGCCGCGGTAGGGCACCGGCGCCATGTACGGGCAGTCGGTTTCCAGCAGCAGACGGTCAGGCGGCACGCTCCGCAGAGCGGCCAGCGGCTTTTTCGCATTCCTGAACGTGATCACGCCGGTGAAGCCGATATACAGCCCGAGCCGGAGCACCTCCTGTGCCGACTCCGCCGACCCCGAAAAGCAGTGCATCACGCCCTGAAGCGGCGCAAATTCCCGCAGAATCTCCAGCATATCGCCCATCGCGTCACGGCAGTGCAGGATGACCGGCAGGTTCAGCTCTTTCGCAAGCGCGAGCTGTTCGCGGAGGATCCTTTTCTGTTGTGCCGGGTCACAGTCCTCATAGTGATAATCCAGACCGATCTCGCCGATCGCTTTCACGGACGGGTGCTTTGCGTATTCCCGCAGCCGGTCAAGATACCCCTCCGGTGCATCCGGCGTTTCCGGGTGTACGCCGACTGCTGTGATAAGCAGGGCAGGGAAGCGCTCGGCAAGCTGCATGCAGGCCCGTGCGGAGGGGAGATCCGTCGCGCAGATCATGCATCTGCGGATGCCTTTTTCGGGAAATGAGGCCAGAAGTGTATCGCGGTCGGAATCGAAGGCTTCATCGGTGTAATGCGAGTGACTGTCAAATATGCACAGATTATCCAACGTTTCGTTTATCTCCTTCCATACGTTCACAGCTTATTCACGGAAAATTGAAGAATTGTGCAAGCAATTCCGCAGGAGAGATGCTATAATATAGATGTAAACATGATAAATAATACCTCTCTACTTCTTCCCATGAGCGCGGCTGCCGATCACAGCCGCGCTTTTTGGTTTGATCGGAGGATGCACAGACCCGCCGGACGCGGGGCTCAGTCTGTCGAAAAAGGTATCGCTGCGCGATGATTGATATTGGGCTCCGCCCAAACCCGCCAAAGGGACATTGTCCCTTTGGAA
>CAMNJD010000537.1 GCA_946540705.1 uncultured Ruminococcus sp.
CCGCAAGCCTTTGAAAAGGCTTGAGCGAAACTTTTCATATGGGCGAAATTAAAACTATTTGTTTTAACCTTATTTTTCCGACCACCTAAATAATTACATACCCTTATCTTTATTGATACACCCTGCGGATCCAGCGGATGCAGGCGGCAAACCACGGCTCGCAGACCGGATTCAGGTGCCACTCGCCCATCGCGGTCGTTTCATCGGAGAGGGCAAGACCGTGCGCACCGTGCGGGAGAATATGCGACTCAAACGGAATGCCGTGAACAGCCAGCGCATGGAGATACAGCACAGAATTCCCGATCGGAACGGTGTTGTCATCGCTGGTGCTCCAGAGAAAGCAGGGCGGCGTGTCCGCTGATACCTGCTTTTCCAGCGATACCGCATGATTCTGCGGACAGTCAAAATCGTTCGCGTCCCGCTCCCCGATCAGATTGACGATCGAGCCGCGGTGTGCGCAGGCGCCGCCGGAGATCACCGGATAGCACAGGATCTGCGCATCGGGCCGGTATTCCGTATGCGCCCCCGGCAGGACATCCAGCAGCGGCGTATTCCAGTAAACCGCCAGACTGCCCGCGAGATGCGCACCTGCCGAAAAGCCGCAGACCGCAATGCGCCCGGGGTCGATCTCATAATCTGCGGCATGCGTCCGCACCCAGCGCACCGCCGCCGCAAGCTCAAGCAGATTCGTCGGGAACGGCGTCCTGCAATTATAATACAGCACAAAGGCCTGCACCCCGTATCCCGCAAAGCGCATTGCGACCGGAACAGCCTCACGGTCAGAGCAGTAGTCGTAGCCGCCGCCGGGACAGATCACGACGGCAGGGCGCAGCCGCCGGCCTGTCTCATTGGAATGCGGCAGGGTCACGGGCAGCAGTGCGGCCGGGGCATCCGGCGTCCGCAGTCCGGCCTCTGCATAGGGTACTTGCAGCAAAATCGGTTCGTTCATCAGTCAGTCATCCTTTCTTCGGTCGGGTTTTCAACTGTTAATTATATAATATGTGCAGCATGCTGTCAATGCGAAAATGTCGCCTCGGATTGACGATTTGTATTGACAATTTGCCCGGATTGTGATATGATAGAGCCATCCTGAGGCGGCAGATGCCGATGCCGGAAGGACACGGCTCTCATGTCCCGGCGGCCGTATGCGGATGAAACAGCCGTCAATGCCGGAGAAAGAAAAAACGATATAACGGGGAAAGCAAGAAATCGGGAAAACGGAGGTTTTACAATGAAAAAACACACAATGCTGAGCCTTGCGGCAGCAGCGGTGCTGTCTGCGGCAGTTCTGGTGTATCCGATGCCGGATATGGTCCGGAACGTCAACACCGTCGCACAGGCGGAAACTCTGGATGATCTGACCTACGAAAAGAGCGACGATCATATCACGATCACAAAATGTGACAGCTATGCGGCGGAAAAGGTCGAGATTCCTGCCCAGATCAACGGCGTGCCGGTCACGGAGATCAAGAGCAACGCATTCGAGAACTGCTATGAAATCGAGGAGATCGTGATACCGGAAACCGTTACAAAGATCGGCGAAAATTCGTTCCGATCCTGCGAGAACCTGAAACGGATCACTCTGCCGGACAGCATTACCGTTCTGCCGAACAGTGCGTTCAATCACTGCTTCATGCTGGAGGAGGTCAAGCTGCCTGCCGGCCTGACCGAGATTCAGAGCTATGTGTTCTATGAGTGCAGCAATCTGAAGTCCCTGACCATTCCGGACACAGTTACCAGAATTGAAAAGTACGCCTTTGCGAAATGCTCCGCACTCGAAACCGTCACTCTGCCGGAAAACCTTACCCGCATCTCGGACGGCCTGTTCCTGATGTGCTCCTCGCTGAAGGAGATCACGATTCCGGAAAAGGTCAACCGCATCGGCATACAGGCATTTTATCTGTGCAGCACGCTGAAGGAGATCGTGTTCCCGGAGAGCGTGAAAACATTTGATACAGAGGTTCTTCGCGGCTGCGACAGCCTCGAAACGATCGCCGTCCGCTGTCCCGCCCCGCACATTGAGAGACAGGGCGTCTGGGGCGCGGCAGATCCCGCAAAGACCTCGCTCGACAGCTATCTGCTGAAGCTCGCGACTGTCTACGGTACAGAGGGAAGCAGCGTTCAGACCTTCGCGGAGGCCAATAATTTCCCGTTCAAGACACTTGAGGAGCTGCCCGGGACCGTGCAGCCCGAGCCGCCGTTTGAGTGTCCGCTCGCGCCGGAAGGCTCTGTGTTCTGCGATGCAGACGGCGACATGGAGGTCACTGCCGCTGATGCACAGCTTGTGCTGCGGTATGCTGTCGATATTCTCGCCGGCAAGCGACCGACATGGAAGGTGCTGACGGAACGAACGGAGCCGGTCACGGAAGTCACGACCGTTTCTGAGGCTTTGACCGCCACAACCACCACAACAACTGTCACGACCGTGACGACGGAGGCTGCAACCGGTGCAGCGACCGTGACGACTTCTGTGACATCAACCGCGCTTTCGACAAGCACCACTGCCGTCACTACAACGACCTCTGCGGCAGCCACAACAACAACAACGACCGCAGCACAGTAAAAACGGAACCGTCTCCTTTATGCCGGTACTCATATAGAAGTTTTGCCCCTGAGGTTACAAAGCACTCAGGGGCATTGTGCATATTTATGTTGCTAAGCTAAATCAGAATTTGCTGGCAGTGCCGACAGCCGTTATTCTAAGAATTTGCGGGTATAACTTCTCCCCACAGATCGGGGGTGACAACCCAAGGGGACAGGGGGAAACTCGCAAGCTCGCATTCCCCCTATCCCCTTAGGTTTTCGCCC
>CAMNJD010000538.1 GCA_946540705.1 uncultured Ruminococcus sp.
CCCAGGAGTTGCCCGCCCATTTGGCGATGCCGTTCTGTCCTGCGACATTGATGAGGCCGTGGTCGGTCCAGTTGACCATGTCGTCGGAGGAGATGCAGCGCAGGCAGTTGATCGTGCTGTAGACCTCCTTGGACGGCTTGCCGTTTTCATAGAGCATGTGGTCGTCGGTCATGTAGATATAGACTCTGCCGTCGTACTCCATAACGCCGGGGTCTGCGCCGAAATACTGCGAGATCAGCGGATTGTGCTCTGTGGAGGGTTTATAGGACTTTGCCGGGGTGATGCTGCCGAACTGCTTTTCCATTTCGGCGAAATCGACCTGCGGAACAGGCTTTTCCGCAATCGGGAATTCCGTGATCTTTGTCACGAGGAAATCGCGGAGCAGCGAGATATCGTCTGCATCGGCCGTGCCGCTCTGATCGACGTCGGCAGCGCGCTCGGAGATGCGGTCGGGGAAGCTCTTCCGGGTATAGCGCTTTGCAAGGGTCAGGTCTGCAGCATTGATCCTGCCGTCGCTGTTGACGTCGCCGATGAGGAATTTCACTGCCTTGGGGCCGTCGATCGCCGTGCCTGCAACTGCGCCGATCGCTTCGTCGATATAGAAGCTGCCGGAGCCGCTCTCGGTTTCCACATAGAGAACCGGAGAGGATGAGCCTTCGGGAATCTTGTAGTTGGTATTTGCAAGCTGCACATAGCCGCCGTAGGATTCGGCCTGTGCGATGTGGTCATACTTGACCTCGCCGGAGGCATCGGTATATTGCAGCGAGAGCATCATATTCTGCGGGGTATCGCTGTATGCGCAGACGCTGAAGCTGTACTCCGTTCCTGCCTTGAATGCTCTGGTATTGAGCTCCTTTTGTGTGCCGTTCCATGCTTTTTCTCTGCCGGTGACCTCCAGAGCCTTGCTGCCGGCGTAGGCCTGACCGCCTGCTGCGGAGACAGATGCGCTGCCTCTGCCGGTCCAGTCATCCGTGCCGCTCTCGAAGGTATCGCGGAAATAGTATCCGTTGGCATCAGGCTCGACCGGCTTGGCCTCGCCCGTGCTGATGACGAAGGTCGTCACGGACTGTGCCGGGAGCGAAGCAGAAAAGCTGCTGCCGTTATAGCTCGGTGCGGAGACTGCGCGGAAGTTTTCGCTGCCGGTAGTGTGATAAGCCTCAATGCCGGAGATCGCTTCACCGCGCTTGAGCGAGAAGCTCTGTGTTTTCGCACTCGGTGTCGGGTTGATCGCAACGACCGTGATCTGATCGTCGAGCTTATATGCGGAGACCATCGTCTGAAGGCTGCCGTAATTGCCCTTCTTGGTATCCATGGCAACATAATTCTTGCCTTCCGGGAATTCCGTTGCGCCGATGCGGACTGCACCCGGGCGAACCCACTTGGAATACTGCGCCATCATCGCACCGCGCTTGGAGACTGAGCCGTCCTCGTTCATCGGACCGTACTGTCTTCTGATGTACCACCAGACATACGCGCTGAGGTTGCTGACGGTCATGCCGTTGTGGATATTCTCGGCAACGGCGAGTGCTTCGGGGAATCTGTCGGAGGAGTTCGCTTCGCTGTTCGGGACATAGACCTCTGTCATCCAGAGCTCCTTGCCGCATTTTTCGAGATCCGGATAATCCATCCAGTCTCTCGTGGTGCCGTAGAAGTGGGTGCCGAAGACGTCGCAGTTTGCCATCGCCTTGGAATTCTGCATGATCTTCTTGTAGAACCGCTTTCCGCCGTCGCCGCCGCTGATCCATGAGGCGCCGTCCGGCGAGAACTGGAACGATTCGGGCGACATCAGCCGTGTGCTGGTGATCTTGTCGCCGTAGTCTGCGATGAATGCAGTTGCCTCGTCTGTAGACCAGTAGGTCCAGTCGTGTGCGTAATCCGGTTCGTTCTGCACGGAGATCGAGTACAGATTGACGCCGTTCTGCTTCATGTACGTTCCGAAATCGTTGAGGTGCTGTGCATAGGCACCGTAATTTCTGGAAGGCAGATGCAGCTTGCCTTTGCCGTTTCCGCTCTCTGCGAGGCTGGAGGGCGGCTCCCAGGGTGATGCGAAGACCGTGACATCATGTTCAGACGCATACTTTGCGGTCGGGACGGCTTTGCTCCACTGACCCTTATCCGGATTGACGAACACACGGAGCATCGTAAAGCCGAGCTGGTTGGCGCCGTTGCCGAATGCCGTTGCACGCTGGGATTCTGTCAGGTCGCCTGCCCATTCGGGATGGTTGATGCCGCCGAATCCGCGAATGCGCTGGTAGGTCGTGCCGGTGTCGATCACGCAGTCGGCTGCATGAACCGCAGCAGGCTCCGGAAGGAACGAGACGCTGCCGGTCAGCAGAACGGCTGCACTCGCGGCAAACGCGGCTGCCCGTTTCAGTTTGTTTCTCTTTGTCATTGGATAACCCCCTAATCAAAAATAATACCGGCTTTTCAGCCAATTATATTGTATCACAGGAGCACACGAAATGTCAAAGCACAAAAAGACACCTGACTAGACAAAATACACATACAGCAGACAAATTTACAGACGTATTTCCGGGCAGGTTTGGTGCAGCTTGCCATAATTGGTTCATAATTCGGGACATATCGCCGCTGCTGCCCTGCTTCCGGGTCGGCTGCCCGAACCGGACAGTGCGCAGATGCCGTGCATTGCTGTATGCCCCGTGCGTAATAATGTGCAGACATAATGCGGATACAGCAGCACCCTGTCTGTATCATCTGTCAGGCCGTGTCCGGCGGAACGGGGACGTTTTCAGCAGCGGGTCTGTTACTTTTCTGCCCGCATTTTTGTCAGATAAAGTGAGGGCGAATCAACCGGAAAGGAGGCTGCGCAATGACCGAAGATGAAAAGCTGCTGCGGCTGCTGCTGACGCATGACGAAGCAGCACTTGCAGAAGCAGAAAAGCGTTTCGGCAGGCTTTGCCGCACAATGGCATACCGCATTCTGGGCGATCGACTGGATGCGGAGGAATGTGCCAATGATGTGATGCTGAAGCTCTGGGACACCATCCCGCCGGAAACGCCGCGCTCCCTGACGGCGTATGTCTCCGGCATTACGCGGAATCACGCGCTCAACATGCTGAAAGCCAGACACGCAGCCAAGCGCGGCGGTGCGCAGTATGAAGCGGCGCTGGACGAGCTTTCGCCCTATCTGGCATCCGATGAAAACATTGAGGACAGGCTCAGCACGATCGTCATACAGGAGGCGGTGAACCGCTTTCTGCGCGGACTTCCAAAGGAATCCGGAATGATCTTTCTGGCGCGGTATTATGCGATGCAGCCGATCGCTGAGATCGCCGCAGAGCATGATTCAACAGTCGGCCGTGTGAAAATGATCCTGAAGCGAACAAAGGAAAAGCTCCGCGCTTTTCTGACAGAGGAGGGCTTGCTATGAAAGAGCAGGATTTTATGGATGCACTTTCCGGCGTGCAGCAGGATATGCTGGATGAGCTGGCAGAGTGGCAGAATGCAAAAACGCCGGTTACCGGCGGACTGCCGGAGCAGGTTATTTCTCCGGCGCAGAACGAATCGCCTGTCCTGCACACAAGGAGGCGAAACACAATGAAACAGAAGAACAAACAGAAAGCAAAGATTTTCCGGCTGTCCCGCTGGAATATCGGCATCGGCGCAGCGGTCGCCGCGGCAGTGGTCGCTGCGGTGTCAATCGGCAGAGAAGCAGCGAGCCGCAGAACGCAGATGCAGACCGCGAATGCGCCGGAAGTGTCAGTTGCAGAGCAGATTTCCGAGCAGGATGCCCCGTCCGCAGACAGCATGCAGACGCCTGTGCCGGTCAGTCTTGCGGAGCCATTCAGCGCAGGGGGCTGTGTCGTCTACCACGGCAATGACATTCCGCTGCCGGACGGCATGACCGTGCAGATCATCCGTACAGCAGAGGAGGGGCAGAAGTATCTGACCGGAAGCGAAGAACAGCAGAAAACCGAACTCGACAGTTTTCTCGCAGCAGACTGGCTGGAAATGCCGAGAGAAACGATCGGTGAGCCGCCGCATGATGTGCTGTTTATCGGTGTACCGGCAAATCAGCTTCCGGAAAACGTAATCGATTTTGCATTTCAGAACGGAACCGTTACACCCTCCGGCAAGCTGCATCTGGATCTCAGCGTGATAACCGTGCCGGATGCCGTTATGGAACAAGTGCCGGAGCGGCAGTATGCCGATGACGACTGCTTCTATCACTTCATCTCGATTCCCAAGGGCGCGATTCCGGAGCTGACCGGCTGGGAGCTGGCTGTTACAGAGTATCACTCTGACACGGTCACATATCCCGATGCCGATGCAGAGGAATCCGGTACAATGGAGTGGCTGTATGAACCGGGCGCCGCAAAGAGCGGGCGAAATTCTACGCTCGGCATGAAGACGATCACGCCGGTTCCGGAGGAACGCCCCGATACCGTGCCGATTCTGTACGGCTATATGCACATTCTGGATGAACCGTGCGGGCAGGCGGACGCCACGCTGAAGCCGGGCGCTGTGACCGGATGCATGAACACACCGGGCATCAATCCGGCAGATGCGGACGTCATCAAGCTGACGCTGCCGCTGCACGATGCGTCCGCAATGGCTGCGATCTCTGACCTGACAGTCTCGGCGGACGGTGTGCTCACGCTGACGCTCGATGAGTATTACAAGGATACGCATGATGGGGACAGCATTGATCTGACGCAGGACAATGCAACACTGGTCTGGTATCTCAAGGTGCCGCAGTGCTCCGTTCCGCTGATTAAATCCCTGTCGCTGAACCGCGTCTGCAATGAATGGATCGGGGAGGGCGACAACAGAGCACCCAGCGCGTATTACGCATCGTGGAAGCATCGCGTCATCCGCCTGACAGAATCGGTTTCCGGTGCAGAGCCGGACATCCGTGCGCTGGCGGTCAGCGATACGGCACAGGAGCGCCTGACGGCAGAGGTTGCTGCACCGGAGGTCGCTGCCGTCCGCACGCAGGCAGACTGGCAGGCGTTGCAGGAGCGGTTCCCGAACATGAAGCTCGGTTATGACGAAGCAGTGACCGCGCTGTTTTTGCTGGTGCCGATGCAGCCGGGAGAGAGCGCGTTCACCGCACAGTCGGTCCGGATCGTCGGCGATCAGGTGTATGCAGAGATCACAGTCGGTCAGTCCGACGCAGATGACGCATACCGGAATACCGGAACGGCTGTTTGCAGACTGAACATTCCGGCAGATGAGGTTCCGGAAATCAGCAGCGCCCTGCATTTGCAGACAAACACGGTACATGCAGATGATTTCAATGCGCTGTGCAGCACCGCACCGTTCACGGATGTGATCACCGCAGCACAATAAGCCGCAGGGGGAGCGGATCAATCAGGGAGTTACCGGCACGTAACTGAGATACATTATAATAAAAGTTTTGGTCGAGCTTTTTCTAAAGCTCGACCAAAACTTTATGCCGGTACTCATATAGAAGTTTTGCCCTGAAGCGTTTCACAAAAGCGCTTCGGGGCATTGTTATTTATACTGGTGCTATCATAAATCAGAATTTG
>CAMNJD010000539.1 GCA_946540705.1 uncultured Ruminococcus sp.
TGCGGGCAAGGGTGACGGTCTGACCGAAGCACAGCGCAAGGCCGCCGATATTGACGGCGACGGCGAAATCACCGCCTCCGACGCGCAGATTATCCTGAAATATTACGTTGAAACGCTCGCGGGCAAGACCCCGACATGGGAATCGCTGATTCCGAAGCAGAAATAACACACAACTGGCTTATATTTTAATATGAAAGGGTGATAATCATGAAAATGAAACGGCTTTGCGCGATGTTCTGCGCGGGTGCTTTGGCACTGTCCGGGCTGTCGGTTTCTCCGGCACAGGCACAGGTCACACTGGATCCGGCAACAGAGCGCACATCGGACAGCAGCGCCGGTACAAAGATCATGGCGGATATGGTCTGTGCCGAGCCGGGCGAAAAGGTTGAATACGGTATTTATATCGCAAACAATACCGGCTTTTCAGCGTTGGGAGGCTGCCTCGACTATGACCCTGCACTTGCGCCGTATGTCTATGAGAGCGCTGAGGCGGATGAGAGTACGCCGTGGAAGGCATCCGTGGGTAATGATGTTGAGTTGGATTTTATTGCAGGCACAAAAAAAACACCGACCTCTGCCGCCAGCGGCAGGAATAGCCCGCTTACTGTTGTTTCGTCCGTCTCCGGTCAGGCAAGCAGAGTTAGCTTCGGCACCATCGGAAGCGCAGTCAATACAGCACCGGATGGCTATTTCTGCTTCTTCTATTTTCATGTTCCGTTGGATGCCAAACCGGGAGACCGCTATCCGATTAAGCTGACAGTTTCTAAGTTTCTGGATTCAAAAGGGGAGGCAAGCGATTATTCCATGTTCGATGGCTGGATCGGTGTCGAATACGGTGAGACTGTGACCTCGGAAATGACAACTTGGGAAATGACGACCTCGGAACAAACAACAACGACCTGGTATGAGACAACACAGACGACCGCTGCCGCATCATTCGGTACAAGCACGACCTGCACGACCACAACCGATTGGGGAACGAGCGACTGCGAACGGAACACGACCCTCTCCACTCCGTCCGTCACAAGGGCTTCTCTTGTTTCGGATCCGGAAGTGCTGTTTTCTGTCGTCGGAAATGCGGATAACAACGAAAAGAACTATGAGATTGATCTGGACGGCCTGAATCCCTCCGATATCTACAGCGTCGAGATCCGGTACTCTGCGAACAGCGGAAATGTCGTAGGCTGCATCGGATGGAATGATCCAAACGATGAATGGCGGTATTCGCAATTCCAGCTTTATGATGATAATACGGACGACAGCGAATACAATATATACCGTGCAGATACTTTTTCAGTCGAAAACATGGATATTTCCGAAAGTAACCCGGTGCTGATGGTTCAGTTCTGGTGGATCAGTCCGTTCTACGATGAGGAACTGAACGAAAGCGGAGACGGCACGGCATATCTGAACAGTGTGGTGCTGTACAGAGAAGACGGTTCAATCCTGCGCAGCTTCCCTGTCGATTATGCACAACCCGGCGGAACCGTGAGCAATACCAGCCCGGTCGCCACCGGAACAGTCATAACACCCCGCACAGTTCCCGCGACATCGCTTGCTCCGATACAGGCAGGCCTGAGAAAATACGATGTCAATAACAACGGCAATGTCACGATCGCGGATGCAGTTCTGCTGAACCGCGTTGTTGCCGGAGATGAGAATGTACGGCTCACAAGAGATCCGGATCTTGACGGCGACGGGCTGCTGACAGTCAGCGATGTGATCGAAATGCTGAGGGCGCTTAAGCCGTTCAGCCTCACGATCGGCAAAACAACCGCCAAGCCCGGCGAAACTGTGACAATCCCGATCAAGGTCTTCGGCGATAAGGGAACCGCAGCCGGACAGGTTTATATCAGCTATGACCCGCTGCTGACACCGGTATCGGTCAAGCCCGGCGATGCCTATAACATGAAAATCCAGTACGCAGCAGACGGCTATCCGCTGTATCTGTCGTGGGTCACGGTCAACGGCGCCGATCAGATCGCAAAAGACGGCTCCGTGCTCGCTTATCTGGAATTCAAGGTGGATGAGAATATCCCGGATATCAGGTACCTGAATGTCGGTTTCTACGATGACTACCCTGTTTATACCTGTTTCTCCGATCAATACGGCTATCAGTATTACGCAACCTACGGCTTAGGCTATGTGACTGTGCTTCCGTAAAATTCAATCAGGCCGGCGCTCCGAAACAGGGCGCCGGTCTTGCATTTTGCGGTATTTTATGGTATACTGTATCTGTACCGCACGATCCCGGAAAAAAGGAGATATGATATGGAACTTGATGCCAAAACACTGGAAACGCTCGCGTGGCTTTCCAGACTGGACATTCCCGCTGACGAGGAAGCGGCGCTTTCCTCCAGCATTGCGGAAATGCTGACCTTCTTCCGGCAGCTTTCCGCGCTTGACACCGAGGGTGTTCCCCCGACTGCGCACATCGCACCGCTTGAAAATGTGCTCCGCGAGGACGAACCCTTCTCCGAACGCCTCGACCGCGATCTGCTGCTCTCCGGCACAGAGTCCGAGGACGGCCTGATCACGCTGCCGAAGGTCATCGGCTGAAAGGAGCGCAGAGATGAAATACAGCGAAATGGATATCGCGGCGCTTTCGGCGCTGCTGCAAAAGCGCGAGGTCTCCGCAAGAGAGCTCGCTGACGATGCCCTGAAGGCGATCGCCGAAACGGACGGAACCGTCGGCGCATACCTCACGGTTGCGCAGGACGAGGCATTCCGGCAGGCAGACCTCGCGGACGACATGCTGAAAAACGGCACCGCAGGCCCGCTCACCGGCATCCCCTTTGCGATGAAGGACAATATCTGCACCAAGGGCATCCGCACGACCTGTGCCTCAAAAATGCTCGAAAACTGGCTGCCGGTCTATGACGCCTGCGTCACGGAGCAGCTGAAAAAGGCGGGCGCGGTCATGCTCGGCAAGACCAACATGGACGAGTTCGCCATGGGCAGTTCCTCGGAAAATTCCGCGCTTCAGGTGACGCACAATCCCGCTGCGCCGGATTATGTTCCGGGCGGTTCATCGGGCGGCTCGGCGGCGGCAGTCGCGGCGAATGAATGCGCGTTTGCGATCGGCTCGGACACAGGCGGCTCGATCCGTCAGCCGGCGTCGTTCTGCGGCGTTGTCGGCATGAAGCCGACCTACGGCACAGTCTCGCGCTACGGTCTGGTCGCATATGCATCGAGCTTTGACCAGATCGGCCCGCTGACGAAAACCGTCGCGGATAATGCGAAGGTGCTCGAGGCGATCTCCTGCCACGACCGCCGTGATTCGACCTCGCTGCCGGAATTTGACACGAACTATTCGGCACTGATCGGCAAGGATCTCACCGGCATGAAGATCGGTCTGCCGAAGGAATATTTCGGCAGGGGCATTCATGCGGATGTCGCGGCACTGGTGCAGAATGCCGCAAAGCAGCTCGAACAGGCGGGCGCCGTGATGGAAGAATGCTCGCTGCCCGCCGTGGAATATGCACTGCCGGCATATTATGTGCTGTGCTGTGCGGAGGCATCCTCGAACCTCGCAAGATTCGACGGCATCCGCTACGGCTTCCGTGCAGACGGCATTGAGGATCTCGATCAGCTCTACCGCAAGACCCGCACACAGGGCTTCGGCCGTGAGGTGCGCCGCAGAATCCTGCTCGGAAACTATGTGCTTTCCGCGGGCTATTATGATGCATACTATAAAAAGGCGCAGCAGGCGAGAACACTGCTTATCCGCGCCTTTGCGGAGCTGTTTCAGCGTTATGATATGCTGCTGACGCCGGTTGCGCCGACGCCTGCCTATCAGATCGGCGAAAAGGCCGGCGACCCCATGGAAATGGCGCTGGGCGACATCTGCACGGTTCCGGTCAACCTCGGCGGTCTGCCTGCGATCTCGGTTCCCTGCGGTACATCTGCGGCGGCAGACGGCGCAAAGCTGCCCGTCGGCTTCCAGCTCATCGGCCCGGCATTCTCTGAGGCAAAGCTCTATCAGGCTGCTTCGGCATATGAGAAATGCGGTATCGCTGCGCGATGATTGATTATGAGGGCTCCGCCCTCAAACTCCCGCCAAAGGGACATTGTCCCTTTGGAATCCCGCTTTCATGCGAAAAGGACAAGGAAATGAATACGCATGCCAATATTGCAAAAAAGATCATGCAAGCTGCGATTTTCGCCGGACTGCTTTTTGCAGTTCCGGGCGGTATCGTGACTTTGGTGTTCATTAAAATTCCGATCATTGTGCGGATCCTGTTCTGTATCGGCTGCTTTGTGTCAGCGGGTCTGAATTTCCGGACTTACAAAAGAGTCAAAAAGCGAAACAAAATGAACGGGCAGAAATCTGTCTGATATAAGCTGCACTGAAAAAAGAATTCTCCTAAATTTCAACGGAGGCTGAATCTATGGCAAAATATGAAAGTGTCATCGGTCTGGAGGTACACATCGAGCTGCGTACCAAGACCAAAATCTTCTGCGACTGCCCCGCTGACCACGGCGGCGACCCGAATACCCGCTGCTGTCCGGTCTGCATGGGCATGCCGGGCACACTGCCCGTGCTGAACAGACAGGTCGTGGAATATGCGGCGCGTGCGGGCATGATGCTCAACTGCGAGATCGCCCATTTCTCGAAAATGGACCGCAAAAATTACTTCTATCCCGATCTGCCGAAGGCCTATCAGATCTCACAGCTCGACCACCCGCTCTGTGAGCACGGCTATATCGACATCAACGTCAACGGCGAGGAAAAGCGCATCGGCATCACCCGCATCCACATTGAGGAGGATGCCGGAAAGCTGGTGCATACTGAGAGCGGCTCCGGTGCAGACTGCAACCGCTGCGGCGTCCCGCTGATCGAAATTGTTTCCGAGCCGGATATCCGCACGGCAGCACAGGCGAAGGCTTATCTTGAGCGTCTGCGCGAGCTGGTGCGCTGGTGCGGCGTGTCCGACTGTCAGATGGAGGCCGGCTCGATGCGCTGTGACGTCAACCTCTCGATTCGTCCGGTCGGCGACACGAATCTCTATACCCGCACCGAGATCAAGAACCTCAACAGCCTAAAGCATATCGCCGCTGCGATCGACGCAGAAAAAGCACGTCAGATCGACGAAACAGAGGCGGGCAGAGAGCTGGTGCAGGAGACTCGGCGCTATGACCCCGAAAAGGACAAGACCTATTCGATGCGCGTCAAGGAAAATGCGAACGACTACCGCTATTTCCCCGACCCCGACCTCGTGCCGATCATCCTGACCGACGACGACCATGCGCGTATCCGTGCCGAGATCATCGACCTGCCGGAGGAGCGTCTTGCAAAGTATATCAATGACCTGAAGCTGCCGGAATCGACCGCAAAGTCGCTCTGTGAGGAGCCGAAGCTGGCGAATCTGTACAGCGCGGCAGCGGAGCAGGTGCAGCAGCCCAAGCTGCTGGCGAACCTGATGCTCGCGGACACCGATGCCGTGAATATTCCGGCGGCGGTCTGGGCAGAGCTGACAAACCTCTGTGCCGCAAACAAGATCAACCGCTCGGCACCCGCAAAGCTGATCGAAGCCTACCGCGAATCCGGCAGGGAAATTGCGGTGCTGGTCAGGGAGCTGGGGCTGGAGCAGGTGCAGGATACCGGCCTGCTGAACAGCGTTGCCGATGAGGTCATCGCGGCGAATCCGAAGGCTGTTGCCGATTACAAGGCCGGCAAGGAGGCTGCGATCAAGGCACTCATGGGTCAGATCATGAAGCGTACAAAGGGCGCTGCGAATCCGCAGGAGGCGACTGCCCTGCTGAAAGAAAAGCTCGCAAAGATGTAACGGGAGCATTGCGTAAAGCCGGCCCGCCCGCCGTTCTCCGGACGGCAGGCGGGCTTTGTGCGGCGCTGACGAAATATCCCGAATGCTCCCGGTGCAGCAGAACACCCCTGCGCGTCAGCCGCTCCGGGAGAATGTACACAAACAAAAAGCAGCAGACAGTCCCGAAGGACTGCCCGCTGCTGTATCACCGAATTGTATCGTGCAGAACTTAGTCGGTGGAGGGCTCCAGAAGGGCGTAGTCTCCGTCCACACGGCGGTAGACAATGTTGATCGTGCCGTTGTCGCCGTTCTGGAATACGAAGAAGGAGTGTCCCAGCATGTTCATCTGAAGGATCGCTTCCTCGGTCGTCATCGGCTGGAGCCGGAAGGACTTTTTGCGGATCAGGTTGTACTCGGTCTGATCCTCGACGGTATCCGTGAAGGCATCGGGCGAGAGTGCGCCGGCCTTGATGCGTTTGCCGAGCTTGGTCTTGTTTCTGCGGATCTTGCGGATGATTTTATCAATCGCGGCATCGAGCGCGTCGTTCTTGTCTGCGGCGCTCTGCTCTGCGCGGTAGATCATGCTTCCTGCACGGACGGTCAGTTCACAGGTGATCTGGCCGTTCTGCTCGTTCAGCGTAATTTTAGCCTCTGCTTCATCCTCAAAGAATTTGTCGAGCTTCTGGTTGAGCCGTTTCTCGGAATAATCGGAAAAGCTCGGACCGATCTGGATCTTTTTTGCTACAATATTCAGCTTCATAAGTGTATCCTCCTTTTGTCCGGTCTGCATGCCTGATACAGTGCCGGTTTATGTACCTACTATTATAGCATATCTACATAAAAAATGTCAAGAGGGAAATGTGATTCTTGTGTAAAACTTTTGCGATGATTTCGGCATTGCTGCGAAATCATGAGAATTTTTCTGCATCTAGTGACAAAACAGAAAAATTGTGCTATAATAATGATCAGATACCGATGAAATCTGATGCGGCATCAGACAGACAGACCGCATCTTTGCTGATGAAATGAAAGGATGATCTCTCAACATGGCAGTTCAGAATCAACGAAAGAAGAAACAGTCCGTTCCGGTCGTGATGTTCGGTGTGCTCGCACTGGCGCTGATCGCACTCGGTACTGCGATCTGGATGCTGGTGCGTCTGGGAAAAAGCGATCCCGCTGCACCCGGCAACATGACCCCGCAGGTCGCAGAGCAGACCCTTTCAAGCTCTGCTACGGAGGTGACAACTACGGCATCCACAGTTTCTACCCTGCCCGCGGATTCGACCGCGGCCGACGGTTCCGCGACCGTTACCACAGCCGTTACCACAACATCCGCTGCGGCGGCTGCTTCCGCTCCGGCGACATCCGTGACCGCAGCCCCCGGCACTGTGACCGGCATCTCGCTGACCTTCTACAGCACAGCGCTGCATGTCGGCGACAAACCCGTCATGCCGATCGTGACCATGACACCCGCATCCGCGGCAAACAAGCAGGAAATCTGGCAGTCCAGCAACAAGGCTGTCGCGACCGTTGACAGCCTCGGCAGTATCACGCCGGTCGGCCCCGGCGACTGCGTCGTGACCGTCACATCAGTCAGCAATCCCTCTGTGTCCGCAGAGGTCAAGGTCACGGTGCTCGGCAGCACGACGCAGACACCGCAGACACAGCCCTCGTCCGGCACGGCCCCCGCAGGCCGCAGCGATATTCAGGTCATAAACGGCATCACCTATGTGCAGGGGATTCTGATTGCGAACAAGACCTACGGGCTTCCCGCAGACTATAACCCCGGCCTGGATCCCACTGCACAGGCTGCATTCAATGAAATGGCAGCAGCAGCGGCAAAGGACGGCCTGAGCCTTGCAATCTGCTCGGGCTTCCGTTCCTACGATTTCCAGAATACGCTCTATAACAACTACTGCAACCGTGACGGCAAGGCCGCAGCAGACCGCTTCTCCGCCCGGCCGGGTCATTCCGAGCACCAGACCGGCCTCGCAATGGATATCAACTATGCGGGCGATTCCTTCAACAATACCCCCGAGGCGAAGTGGATCGCCGAAAACTGCTGGAAATACGGCTTCATCCTCCGCTACCCGGAGGGGAAAGAGGCGATCACCGGCTACAAGTATGAATCATGGCATGTCCGCTATCTCGGCAAGGACTGGGCAAAGACGATCTATGACAGCGGCCTGACCCTTGAGGAATATCTCAACATCGACTCGAAGTATGCGGAATAACACGAAAAGGCGTCTGCGTGACAGCTCTCACGCAGACGCTGCTTTTTTGCGGTCGGAAGGGGCTTTTGTTTACCGGTTCAGCACCCAGATGCCGAGGTTGAGGTACAGTGCAAAGCAGCACCAGAGCAGATACGGAACCTGAAGCCATGCTGCAAGCGGCGAGATCTTCCGGTAAAAATTGATCATCACGCCGATCGAGATGATCATGCCGACCAGCCAGACTGCCGCAAAGCCGTACCAGCCGAGGCTGAAAAACCAGATCATCCAGCAGAAGAAAAAGACCATCTGCACGGCAAAAACCGTCATGGCCGTGTCGCGGGCGGCGTTGTCCGCAGTTTTTTCGCGGATGATCGCGTACCCGAGGCCGATCATGAACAGCAGCACCGACCATGCGATCGGGAAAACGATGCGGGGCG
>CAMNJD010000540.1 GCA_946540705.1 uncultured Ruminococcus sp.
TCTTTTGAACCATAGGTGTGTTCCTTCTCCATCCGATTCCGGGGATTCACTGATGATAACCCGCCTGACAGCCGGAGCCCGGCATGCAAATTGCCCGCAGATTTGATCAGTGATCCTCTGACCCTTTTCAGGTCTGACAATGAAAAAGACCGATGCGCGCTGCATCGGTCATTGGATTTGGGTGGAAGGATCTGTACCCTCGAAATCATAACCCATCCACCAAAACCGTTCATATCAATTCCGGATATAGTATAACACAAAAAGAATGATTTGTCAAGCCAAAAGAGCTTTGAGAACAAGAAAATCTGCTGAAAAATCAGAAGAAAGAGACAATAGGTTATTGCATTCAGATATGGTTTCATGTATAATAAATGTATAGATTGCTGCCGCTATTTGTACAGACAGGCAGCCAAAGCATGAAACAACTCAAAGGGGGATCCGTATGAAAAAACACAAGCTGCTTTCCGCCGCGCTGGCGGGGATGCTCGCACTGACCGGACTTCAGTTCAGGCTGCCGGCGCGTGAGGCTTCCGCTGCTGCCGGCACCCGCGTTTCTGTGCATGACCCGTCGATCATCAAGGACGGCAATACCTATTACGTGTTCGGTTCGCATATAGATGCTGCAAAATCAACGAATCTGCGCGACTGGACACGCTTCACAAACGGCTACGCACGCACAAACAATGTCGAATTCGGCAACCTGTCGCAGAATCTGCAAAAGGCCTTTGCGTGGGCAGGCGAGGATCTTGAGGACTGTAAGGGCGGCTTTGCTGTCTGGGCGCCGGATGTGATCTGGAACCCGGATTATGTCAATCCGGACGGTTCTAAGGGTGCGTATCTGATGTATTTCTGTACGTCATCGACCTACATGCGTTCCGTGATCGCCTACGCTGCATCCAAAACAATCGAAGGGCCGTACACCTTTGTGGATACGCTGATTTATTCCGGCTTTACGAACAACGACAGCTATGCGACATCCGATACCAAGAACGTCAACCGGAAATACACCTCGACCAATATCCCCCAGCTTGAGCAGAGCGGGCAGATCACGCACAATAATAGCTGGTTCAACGGAAACAACTACAACAATCAGCTTTTCCCGAATGCCATTGACCCGACGATCTATACCGACACCGACGGAAAAATGTACATGTGCTACGGCTCGTGGTCGGGCGGCATTTTCACACTGGAGATCGACAAAGCAACCGGCAGCGTGATCCACCCGAAGTCCGGAACGACCGCCGACGGACGAATGATTGACAGCTATTTCGGCACGAAGATCTCAGGCGGATACGGCAAGTCCGGCGAGGGGCCGTTCATTGAATATAACGCAGAGACAGGCTATTATTACCTCTGGGTCACATACGGCGGGCTGTTCTCTGACGGCGGCTACAATATGCGGGTTGCGCGGTCGGAATCCCCGACAGGTCCCTTTGTCGATCCTGCCGGCAACAGCATGGTGCTTGACCGGAACACAAATCTTGACAGCGTCGGACTGAAGGTCATGGGCAACTACAAATTCAGCTCGACCAATCCCGCATATATGGCCTGCGGGCATAACTCTGTGCTCTGTGACGATGACGGCGAATGGTATCTGTTTTACCACGCCCGTTTCGATGACGGCGGTGAGGGGCATGAGGTGCGCGTGCATTCGATGAAGTTCAACGAGGCAGGCTGGCCGGTCGTGATCCCGTTTGAATACTGCATCAATCCCTGGTCGGAGAGCGGATATCTCACAGAGGATATTGTCGGTACTTATGAGTTCATCAACCACGGCAATGCAACAAACGGAACGATCATCAATTACCAGAATGTAACACTGAATGCGGACGGCACGATCTCCGGCGCTGTCACCGGTACCTGGTCACAGGCAGGCGCTTCTGCTGCCGCATCATTCCGCATCAACAGCGTGACCTATGACGGCTATTTTGCCGCGGAATACGATGAGGCAACAGGCAAGCGCGTCATGGTATTCACGGCAGTCGGCAACAATAATCAGACGATCTGGGGCGCTCAGACCAAAGCATGGTCTGGAACTGAGCGCCAGCCTGTTACCTACGCGGACGGCAGATATATCACTGCGCTGACAGTGAATGATAAGAACAATGCACAGAACTGGTCTGTTCAGACTGCACCTCTCAGGAGCGGTGACGCGGTATTCGGAGACAGAGCATTTACATTCACGGCAGTACCGGAGGTGCTGAAAGAAGCAGAGTGGATCCGGACGGCATGTGAATCGAAGAAGTATACCGGGGAGGAAGCAACATTTACAGCAGGGGAGGATATCACCGCATATATTGCGCTCGATACCCGTGTGACGGATGTTCCCGCATGGCTTTCCGAATGGACAAGGACAGAGGAATCCCTGACAGATGACGGAAATCCGATCGTATCCTATCAGCTATATTGCCGGGACTTCGGAAAGGGCGAAACTGTGACGCTCGGTGCGCTGGCGCAGAGCTCCTGTGTGAATTATGCGGTAGCCGTGACGGCACAGAAGCCGGCGCACATTGTCGGCGATCTCAATGCAGACGGCGTGTGTGACGGTATGGATCTTGTGATGATGCGGGATTATCTCATTACTGTCGGTACCCTGACCGCTGAGCAGGCTGCAATCGCCGATCTGAACAGCGACGGCAAAATCACTGCCGCCGATCTGACACTGCTCAAGCAAATTCTCGTATAAATCAAACGTCGGCTGTACCATTTCCGGGACAGCCGACTTCGGTTTTGTCAGTCCTGTGAAAGGTCAAGCTCCGCAGAGCCATTGCGTTCTGCGGAGCTTGCTGTTGCTGTGTTATTTTTTCAGAATGCGCTTCAGTACGGTAAGATCACGCGCATCAGCGGAGAAATTCGTCTGCACATCTGCTGCATAGCCCTGTTCCCAAGTCAGTTCGGAATCAGTCAGCAGTGCATCACGCAGTGCGGCAGCATCATCAGCGGTCACCCGGCCGTCGAGGTCAACGTCACCGCGCATGCCTTTTGTTGAGTACGGCATGCCGTTTGCAAAGCGGATGATGATGTAATCCACATTGATCGCCTTGTCATCGGATCGGAAATTCAGTTCGAGGTAGCCGCCCTTGACAGTAACAGTGCCTTTGACTGCACTGCCGTCTGTTGCACAGTTTGAAGCAATCAGCTTTTCGCCGGTCTTTCCGAGGTTGGCATAGACGCTCGGATTCTTTGAGCAGCCCCACGGATCGCGGAAGCTCATCTCAACCGTGTATTCGCCGTCCGGCAGCGTAAAGCCGTAGTCGATATGACGGTCGATGCTGTGTTCGTACTGGTTCTTTGTATAGCGGAAGCTGACGTTCTTTGCAGCACCGTCACCGGGCGCCGCTTCATTCGGCCATGTGTTTGCAGTGTAAAGGCCGCCGCTCTTGGAGGCACCGTTGTATTGGTCTGCGGCATCGTCGATCAGACCCCAGCGCATGCCGGAAACCTCATCGGCGCCTATGAGCTGTTCCGTGACGGAATTGAACCAGCCGAGCTTGTCGGTACCGGTCAGCGTTGTGACATCCTGGTCGCCGCAGTCTACGAAATACGCGATGCTGCTGTCATATTCATAGTACGGCTTCACTGCGTTCATGTAGACGAAATCACAAACCTTCGCGGATTCTTTCCCGTCATTCGCCGAGAACGTCACATCAAGCACCGGGACATCCCGGCCGTCTGCCTTGATCGTATGGACACACCGCTCAAATACGTCAGCCGGAATCGGAATGCGGACATCATAGGTCGCGGAGGTGCCGGTATGTGCGAGGGTTTCTGCGTAGAGCACGGTATCTCCGACGCGCACACGGATCGTTTTGCCGTTGTCTGCATGACGGAACCGAACCTTCAGCAGCGAGAACACCGCATCCGGATCTACCTCCATCTGATAGCTGAAATAACCGCCTGCCTTTGCATAGCGATAGGTTGAATCATCGGTTACACCGGCCGAATTCCATTCGAGCATATTGTGCTGCTCGTCATTTTCATACTGTCCGTAGCCCGGCTGCACGGTATCAGTGACCGTCAGCTTTGCACGCGGCGGCTTTTCTTCAATGACCGTTCCGTTCGTGAGGAACTTCCAGTAGATGCCGTAGCGCTGCTGATACTGCTGGTAATGCGGGGTGAATGTGAGTTTGGTGTTTGTGTCATTGAGCGTAAAGCGGAGCGCATTTGCGTCCTTGGTGAAGTGGTCGTTGATCTCCGCCATGAACGAAGCGATCGACTGTCCCTGTTTGTTCAGCGTGATATTTTGTGAACTGACGATCTGTTCCTTCGGGATCGTGACCCACATGCCGGTCGAGCCGGTTGTCATATTCTGCTTGCCGAGCTCTGCACTCAGCACGATAGGGCCGTATTTGAAGCCGTAGACAGCTTTATTATCCGGCAGCGGATGCGCGGTGATCTCCATGGGGATCTTTACGGTGATGACATCGCCGCCCTTTACGCCGTCTACCGCCGCATAGCCGTCAACAGTTTTGTAGCTGTAGCCGGAACCGTTGACGCTGATCGTCATATTGCCTGCTTTCCACTGCGGGATGCGCAGACGAAGATCGGCGGAGCCGCTTCCGGAAACTGTAAATACAGAGGTGTCGCTGTTCGGGATGCTGCTTTCCTGCGTCAGCGTAATGCCCTGCTCCGCCCATGAGATTGCGGAGCTCTGGTACATGTTGACATAGAGTGCATTGCCGCTGTGCATATAGATCGTATCACCGAGCTTTGTAAAGCTCTCCATGCCGCTGCCGGTGCAGCACCAGAAGCTGTCATAAGGTGAAGAATAGACTTTGAAATAGCCGGTTGCCATTGGCTGAAAATAAGTCGTCATGCCGGTTTCGGGATTCTGTGAGGACAGGATCGAGTTGTAGTAGGTGCCCTCATAGAAATCCATATATTTCTTATCGCCTGTGATTTTATAGAGCTCACGGCTGAGCTTCAGCATGTTGTAGGAATTACAGGTTTCACAGTTGCAGTTTGTGCGCTCTGCGTCGAGGATATCGTCCTTGCCGAAGTGCTCCCATTCACTGTTGCCGCCGGTAATGTATGTGTGATGCGTCACGACCATATCCCAGAATGCCTCTGCATATTGCAGATAGCGGCTCGCATCGACAGTCTCGCCGTTGACGGTCTTGCCGTTGAGCACCTGATAGCGCCGGAGCGCACCGATGAACTTCGGAATTGTCGTATTTGCGTGACGGTTGTTCAGCACGTCCTGTCCGCCGGCCAGCACGCGCTCATGCAGTGCAGTCTCATCGAAATAATGCGCCGCGACCGCATGTGTATCCTTGCCGGTGATCGCATAGAGCTGATAGAGACAGTCGTTCATGCCGCCGTATTCGATTGACAATACCGTATTGTGCGTCTGCTGGTTCCATGTCGTGCAGCGGTTATATGTCCAGTCGCCGAGCGCAGAAGCGATCTCCTTCGCCTTGGTTTTGCCGGTATTGTTATAGACATCGACAAGACCCTGAATCAGCTTGTGCATCGTATACCACGGAACCCATGATTCATTGATGATATTGGTCTTGCCCTGCTGCACCAGATCAAACTGTACTTCAACATTGTTGGGGTTCTTGACCTGACCTGCCCAGAGAAATCCGGGCTTGCCTTTGGAGTTCTGCTGACATGTCTGCATGCCGGAAAGGAGCTTGTCAAGGATGTCATTGAGCTTGGCACGCTGTGCGTCAGTCAGTGACGGATTCAGGTACGCCTGCGCACATGCGGACAGGTAGTGACCGGGTGTGTGTCCGGCGATCAGCGTATTCTCCCAGCCTGCGTACCGTTTTGCGCCGTTTGTCGAGAGCTTGGCATTCTCGCGGAAGCCGCAGAGCAGACGCTCTGTGTCAAAGGAAAGCAGATAGTCCATCTCCTTCGAGAATGCATTGGTGCAGTACGGGTCAGTCATAGTCAGGTCGCTGAGCTTGAAGTCCTCGATTCCCATGTCTGCCGCATAAACGGGTGTGTCCTGCCTCAGCCTTGGAAAATAGATTCCCGTGCCGAGTGTCAGCACGGCTGCTGCGGCTGCGGCGGCGGCTCGCTTCATGTTTCTGTTTCTCTGTTTCAATTTGATTTCCCCCTTTAGCAGAATGTGAAACGGAAAAGATCCGGTGCGGTGAATGACCGGTGCCGGGCTTTATAGAACTATTATACACGAGTTGTCCTGCCGTTGCAATTACAAATTGTCTCATTTTGATGATACATTTTTTCTGGATTCAATACAACTTTGTCTGAAATGTATTGCAGGATCGGGCAGCGTTCTGTAGATGTTTTCCGTTTTCAGCTTCATTATAGCATATCAGTTCTGTACGTACAATTCAAAAAACGAAGAAATTGTGGAATATCCGCATGAAAATATGTCAGCAGACCGTTTTTTTGTGAATCAGTCTGAATGAAAAGCAAAAGGAAGGCGGCCGTGCAGCCGCCCTCCCGGAATCAATTTGTGCGTACATCTATCAGCCGGACATCGTCTTTCTCCCGCTTGCCGGAATCATCCGAGCAGGAGTATACCTCCAGTGCGACGCTTGTGGCATCCGGAGGAAGCTCGACGGAAATTTCCGCTGTGCCGTCATCATTCGGCCGGACTGTCCCGAGCGAAAGCTGGATCCATTTGCCCTCCTTTCCGGTTTCGGTATCGACATAGTACGGATCCCAGCAGCCCCAGCCCATGTTCAGCTTCATGCCGGGCTCCGCACCGACACGGAACGTTACGGTTTTCTCACCGAGGCCGTTCGACATGCGCCATTTCCCGGCGCTTTCCTTTTTGAAATTGACGTAGATCTGAGGCTTTTCGTTTGTGTCATTTCGGAGCAGTTTTTGCTTGAGCAGTGTCAGATCAGCAGCATTCAGCCTGCCGTCGCTGTTGAGATCGGAGTTTTCCGGCGAGAAATGCGGGACTTCATTGCAGCAAAGTATTTGCAGCAGAAACTCCGCATCGGTGCGGTCGAGCATTCCGTCCTCATTGACATCGCCGGTGAGTCTGTAGCCCAGAACCTCCAGAACGCGATTGCCGTCATAGGCACAGGCTGCGGGCGCAACCGTGTTCCGGAATACCTCCGTATAGCATTTCCAGCCCTTTGCGATCAAGCAGTCATCCGTATCAAGATACAGTGTATTATCGTAGATTTTGTTGTTCTGTCCCCAGCCGTCGAGCTGCACGTTCATATCAAAGCCATAGAGCTGCTTTTCGCAGCCGTTTCTGTACCCGGTGTTGTACCGCACGATCGCGTCATTACCCTTGATCTCGACGAAGCTGTTGCCGCCGTTTTCGCCCTGTATGCCGGTTCCGTCAAAGGTGCAGTATTCGACAACATTTCCGTGTGTGAATTCCTTGATATCTACATGGTCAGCAGCAATATTCGGGCCGAACTGACAGTTCCGCACGGTATTGAAGTGACATTCAAAGCCGTAGTCCGTTGCGTTTTTCGCACTGCCGATATACACGCCCTCGCCGTATTTCGGCGTGTACAGTCCGGTGTCGTGGATCAAACAGTTTTCGATGAGATTGTAGCTGCTGTCGTCGATGATATGCACGGCCTCTTCTCCGATGTCAAAGACCTCGCAGCCGGAGATCACGCTGTGCTCGGATTTTGCGAGAAAAATGCCCTTGGCAGCCGTGCTGATCTTCAGATCGCGGATTTCCCAGTAGGAACCGGTGATGCTGAGTGCGCATTTGCTTTGCGGCGTCAGACAGCGAATGGTTGCAGGATCATCCGGCTCCTCACTGCGCAGGATGATATGCCGGTCTGCTGTGCCGTCTGCGGCAGCCTGAAACGGCCGCCACGAGCCGTTATTCTCTGCCGGCTGATAGGTTCCTGCGCGCAGAATAATCTCATCGCCCGCCTTGGCATTCTTCAGCGCAGCGGTCAGCTCGTCCGTATTTGTCACCATGATCTGCGCTTCCTCTGCTGTTGCGGGAAAGGACAGTGCAGATATCATGCCGCCGGTTATCATGAACGCAAGGATTGCACGAGTCAGCTTTCTCATAGAGACACCTCCGAATCGCTTTCTATGTGAGTTGGCAGTCAGCCGTTAATCCGGTCCGCCCCATTTTTTCAGTTCATACCCTAACCATAACAGAAACAGATGAACCGCAAGGAATCTGATGATATAGCTGATTGTTAAGGCAACACCGCACAGAGCTGGTGGTGCAGATGCGCAGTCAGATTTTTCGTCAGATTGTATAGAAATGACGCCGCTGGGCTGGCGCCCAGCAAGGAA
>CAMNJD010000541.1 GCA_946540705.1 uncultured Ruminococcus sp.
GTCCCCTTGGGTTGTCACCCCCGATCTGTGGGGAGAAGTAAGTTTTCGATTTTCAGAAAGTCTATTGGGTGTAATTATGCCGACAAATTCTGATTTACAGCAATAAGCTTCCGAAACCCAATGAACTGAAAGATGCGCATAACGCTTCCGGAAAGCTTTAGAATAACGGCTGTCGGCACTGCCGACAAATTCTGATTTATGATAGCACCACTATAAAAAACAATGCCCCGAAGCGCTTTTGTGAAACGCTTCGGGGCAAAACTTCTATATGAGTACCGGCATAATACTGCGGCGTGATTCTTTTTTTCAGCGCTTTTTGCGCTTGCGTCCGCGAACAACCAGTCCCGCGCAGATCAGCAGTCCGCCGAGCACGGCCGCCGGAATCCACGCAGTCCCGGAGGGATGCCCGGTACCGCCGCTGCCCTTTACGGTCGTGACCTCCGGGGCGGGCTCGGTATTCTCCGTATCCGGGAGCGGTGCATGGGTGATGCCCGCAGCCTCGGCATACTGCACCGCTGCCTCAGCATTGGCGTAAATGACCAGATTATTGCGCAGCTTGTCGTATTTCCCGCTCTCCTCATTTTTGGAGTAACCCAGCGCATAGGCATTGATCTGCGTCAGCGTATCGGGCAGATAGATCTCCTCAAGGTACGGGCAGCCAAGAAAGCTCTCTGCACCGATCGTTTGCAGCTCATGGCCGAGCCGGATATATTTCAGTGTCTTGCAGCCGCTGAAGGCGCCGTTTTCGATCGACCGGATGTGATCGCCGAGTGTCGCGACCTGAAGCGACGTGCAGTCACGGAATGCATTTGCACGGATCTCCTCAACGGTATCCGTCAGCTTGACGGTCGTGACGGCCGCATTGCCGGCGAATGCCGATTCACTGATCACACGCACACCGTCCGGCACCTCCGCAACGGTATTTTTGCCGCGGTAGGTGACGAGATGATCGCCGAGCGTGACATAATCGCCCTTTGCGTTTTTGTACCATGCGGTGTCGGTCAGCGCATCGCCTGCGAGCTCATCCAGCGTATCAGTCAGTGTGATCTCCGAGAGGCCGGTACAGCCGGTGAATGCTGCATCCTGCACTCTGCGCACAGATGACGGCAGCTTGAGGATCTTCAGCTCCGTGTGATCGGCGAACGCATAGCCCGCGATTGTCTTGACAGAGGCGGGGATCTCCGGTGCCGCCGCACTGCCGCGGTACAGAAGCAGGATCCCGTCGCCGACGATCACGAAATCGCCGGTCTGACCCTCGATGAACGGTGTTCCCGCGAAGGCATTTTTGCCGATCTCGCGCACATTCGCGCCGAGCATCACGGTGCTGAGCCGTTCGCAGCCGGAGAATGCCTCCGCACCGATCCGTGTGCAGTCCTCGGGTATATCCATGCGCTGCAAGTAGGCACAGCCCTCGAAGGCTCTGTCTGCGATCTCTCGCACAGATGCCGGCAGCGTGACCGTATCTGCGTAGCAATAGAGAAATGCGCGCTCCCCGATCTTCGTGACGGTCTTGCCGTCGATCTGCTCCGGAATGGCGACATTGAGCTCATCGCTCTCCCAGCGGAACTCCGTCAGGCAGAGCGTGCCGTCCGGCATCGCCTCATATTTCATGCGGGACAGCGGGTCGCTGATATGCACCTCGTGCAGTGTTGTGGTAATCGCCTCTGTTGTTGTGATCTCCGGTTCTGTCGCCGAGGTGGTTTCCGGTTCTGTGACGGCCTCCGTGGCTGCTGTCTGTGCAACTGTCGATTCTGCTGCCGGAGCGCTTGTTGTCTCGGCAGGTACCGTTGTTGTTTCGGCGAATGCATGAACGCTCTGCATCATGCAGACAGCACAGGCTGTCAGCGCGGTGAGCATTGTCCGCAAGCCGTTTCTCTTGTTCATGTTTCTACTTTACCTCGCTTCAAAAAACGGGAACTCTTTGACGGAGTCCCCGTTTTTGTGATTTTACCGAACGGATCAATACTGCTGCGGGAGCTCAGCCGGGTAGCCGTCTGCACGCACGACCTGCACATTGTTGTACAGCGCCATGCCGGTACCTGCCGGGATGAGCTTACCGATGATGACGTTCTCCTTCAGGCCGAGCAGGTAGTCGCTCTTGCCGTTGATCGCGGCATCGGTGAGTGCCTTTGCGGTCTCCTGGAAGGATGCCGCGGACATAAAGCTCTCAGAGGACGAGGAAGCCTTGGTGATACCGAGCAGCGACGGACGGGTCGTGACCAGACGGAGGTCGGTTTCGCCGGCGTTGATGCGCGCCTGAAGCTGGGCGTTGATCTCCTCGACCTCGCGCTTATCGACCATTGCCTCAGGGAGCAGATAGCTGCTGCCCGGGTCGGCGATGAGCACCTTGCGCATCATCTGACGGACGATGACCTCGATATGCTTATCGTTGATGCCGACGCCCTGCTGACGGTACGCGAACTGGATTTCCTCGATGATATAGTTCTGGACAGCCTGTACGCCGAGAATGTCGAGCAGATCCATCGGATAGATCGAGCCGGTAGTCAGTCTGCCGCCGCGCTTGACCTGATCGCCGTCTTTGACCACGAGGTGATAATTATAGGGAATGGTATACGGTGTCGAGTCCGTGTTTGTCTCATCGTCATGAATGATGATCGTCTTGATGCCGTTGTCCTCGGAGAGGTTGACGGTGCCGGAGGTCTTTGCGAGGATCGCGCCGTTCTTCGGCCGTCTGGATTCAAACAGCTCCTCAACACGCGGAAGACCCTGTGTGATATCCTCAGCGTTTGCGATACCGCCCGTATGGAAGGTACGCATCGTGAGCTGGGTACCCGGCTCACCGATCGACTGTGCGGCGATGATGCCGACTGCTTCACCGACGGAAACGAGGTTGCCGTTTGCGAGGTTGACGCCGTAGCACTTTGCGCAGACGCCCTTTTTCGCCTTACAGCCCAGCACCGAACGGATCGTGACATGGGTGATGCCCGCATCGACGATGCGCTGTGCATCGGCGGTGGTCATGGCGCGGGTCTTGGGGATAAACAGCTCGGATTTTTCATCGCGCAGATCCTCAACGAGATATCTGCCGACCAGACGCTCCTGCAAGGTTTCGAGGTCACGCTGACCGTCGTTGATGCAGTACACATCGATGCCCTCATCGGAGCCGCAGTCGATCTCGCGGATGATGACATCCTGCGAAACATCGACCAGACGGCGGGTCAGATAACCGGAGTCCGCAGTACGGAGCGCGGTATCAGCCAGACCCTTGCGGGCGCCTCGGGACGAGATGAAGTATTCGGAAATGTTCAGACCCTCACGGTAATTGGAACGAACCGGAATTTCGATCGTCGCACCGGAGGTGTTTGCGATCAGTCCGCGCATGCCGGCGAGCTGACGGATCTGGTTGATCGAACCACGGGCGCCGGAGTCCGCCATAATGTTGATCGGGTTGAACGGGTCGAAGTTGTTTTCAAGTGCCTCGGTGATCTGGTCGGTTGCGCTCTGCCAGATCGAGCAGACCTTCTCATAGCGGACCTCGTTGGAAATATAGCCGTACTGATACTGCTCATTGAGTGCATCGACCTTTGCATCGGCATCCGCGAGGATATCCTTCTTCTGCGGCGGAATGACCGCGTCGATGACGGCGACGGTCAGACCGGACTTGGTGGAATACTTGTAGCCCAGCGCCTTGATGCGGTCGAGGACTTCGGCGGTCATGGTCACGCCGTGAACCTTGATGCACTTGTCGATGATCTTGGAGAGGACGCCCTTTTTGACGACCTGTGTGATCTCAAGATCGAATTCATGCTCAGGGTCATTGCGGTTGACAAAGCCGAGGTTCTGCGGAATGATCTCATTGAAGATGAGGCGTCCCGCGGTGCAGTCGATGATTCTGGAGACTTTCTTGCCGTTGACCTCCTTGGTCACGCGCACCTTGATCTTGGAGTGCAGGGTGATATCGTGCTCATCGTAGGCCATCATTGCCTCATCGACATCGCGGAAGACCTTGCCCTCGCCGGGCTCGCCGTCCTTGACCATTGTGAGGTAATAGGAGCCCAGCACCATGTCCTGTGTCGGCACGGCAACCGGCTTACCGTCAGACGGCTTGAGCAGGTTGTTTGCCGCGAGCATGAGGAATCTGGCTTCAGCCTGTGCTTCTGCGGAGAGCGGGAGGTGGACAGCCATCTGGTCGCCGTCAAAGTCGGCGTTGAACGCGGTACAGACCAGCGGGTGCAGCTTAACGGCTCTGCCCTCGACGAGCACCGGCTCAAATGCCTGGATACCCAGTCTGTGCAGGGTAGGCGCACGGTTCAGCAGCACCGGATGATCGCGGATGACATGCTCGAGTGCATCCCAGACATCGTCATCCGGGCGGTCAACCTTCTTGCGGGCGCTCTTGATATTCTGGATCTTGCCCATATCGACCAGACGCTTCAGGATAAACGGCTTGAACAGCTCCAGAGCCATTTCCTTCGGCAGGCCGCACTGATACATTTTCAGTTCAGGGCCGACGACGATAACGGAACGGCCGGAGTAGTCAACACGCTTGCCCAGCAGGTTCTGACGGAAGCGTCCCTGCTTGCCCTTGAGGATATCGGACAGCGACTTCAGCTTTCTGTTGTTCGGGCCTGTGACGTCCTTGCCGTGTCTGCCGTTGTCGATCAGCGCATCGACGGCCTCCTGAAGCATACGCGCCTCATTGCGCACGATGATATTCGGCGCATTGAGCTGAAGCATGCGCTCCAGACGGTTGTTTCGGTTGATGACTCTGCGGTAGAGGTCATTGAGGTCAGAGGTCGCATATCTGCCGCCGTCGAGCATGACCATCGGTCTGATATCAGGCGGGATGACCGGCAGAATGGTCATGACCATCCACTCCGGGCGGTTGCCGGACTGGCGGAAAGCCTCGAGAATTTCCAGACGCTTCAGCAGCTTGCCGCGCTTCTGGCTCTTCTGTGAGGTCGGTCTTGCGGTTGATTTCTCATCGAGCTTGCGCACCTCATTTTTGAGGTTCTCGCAGGCCATCACGAGGTTATTCTGCCACTCCTCGTCCTCTGCGGCGACGCAGAAGGAGCACTCGCGGCAGTTGTGGCCGAGCTCACAGTTCTTGCAGGCCTCGAGTTCATCGGGCTCAAGGGTGAGTTTGCCGTCCGCGATCAGCTTGTCTCGGAATTTGTCATAGCGGTCCTGGCTGTACTCCTGGAGCAGATGCAGGATCGCGCTCGCGCCGATCTCCGCCTGAAAGCCGCCGGGGTTCTTTGCCATTGCCGCAGCATATTCCTCCTCGGTCAGCGTCTGCTGCTTCAGGAGGCCGGTGACATACTGTCCCTCGTGAACCGGATCGGGCTCACCGGGATCAGTGACGATATACTTTGTGAAATAGATAACAGCCTCGAGGTCCTTCTGGGAGATATCGCCGAGCACCTGACGGATGCAGGCAGGCGTACCCTTGAAGTACCAGATATGCGCGACCGGAGCGGCCAGCTCGATGTGACCCATGCGCTCACGGCGAACCTTTGCTCTTGTGATCTCAACGCCGCAGTTTGGGCAGACCTTGCCCTTGAAGCGCACCTTCTTGAACTTGCCGCAGTAGCATTCCCAGTCCTTGGTCGGTCCGAAGATCTTTTCGCAGAACAGGCCGCCCTTTTCGGGCTTCTGTGTGCGGTAGTTGATCGTTTCCGGCCGTTCGACCTTACCGTAGCTCCATTTTTTGATCTGCTCCGGCGAGGCCAGTCCGATCTTTATGGAATCAAAGGTGGTGAATTCCAAAGCGTTCCCTCCTAATCTTTATCATCGGCATCTGTGTGGCATATGAATCAGATATCATCGTCCGCATCGAAGAAATCCGCGCCGTTCTCGTTATAGGCCTCAGAGTCATCGAGCTCCTCATCGTAGCCGAATTCATCCTCCTCGTCCTCGGAATCTGCGCCGTGCTCGACCTCATGTGTCTCGGTGTCCTCACCGTACATTGCGGTGCCGTAGCCGGCCTCGCCCATATCCTCCGCCTCATAGTGCGTGGTATCGGCGGTATTCTCGTCCGCGAATTCGGTGCTGCCCTGCGGCGGGATATCGTCATCGAAGCTCTGCTTTAAGTCGATCTCCTGATTATCCTCATCCAGCACACGGACATCCAGACCGAGCGACTGCATTTCCTTGATGAGTACCTTAAAGCTCTCCGGGATGCCGGGCTTGGGAACATTCTGTCCCTTGACGATCGCCTCATAGGTGTTGACACGGCCTGTGGTATCGTCGGACTTGACCGTCAGGATCTCCTGAAGGGTATAGGCAGCGCCGTAAGCCTCCAGAGCCCAGACCTCCATTTCTCCGAAACGCTGGCCGCCGAACTGTGCCTTACCGCCGAGCGGCTGCTGTGTGACCAGCGAATACGGGCCGACGGAACGGGCATGGATCTTATCGTCAACGAGGTGGTGGAGCTTCAGATAGTACATATAGCCGACGGTGACGCGGTTATCGAACTTATCGCCGGTTCTGCCGTCATAGACGGTAAATTTGCCGTCCTCAGAGAGCGGAATGGAGGTGGTGTCGATGACCTTGTCCATCGGGCTGAGGGTAAAGGTCTGCTCAGTCTTGGCGGCATTTTTGGCGTCATTGCGCTCCTGTGCCAGACGGAAGCACTTGCGGATATCGTCCTCATGCGCACCGTCAAAGACCGGGGTCATGATATGCCAGCCCAGCGCCTTCGCGGCCATGCCGAGGTGAACCTCAAGAACCTGACCGATATTCATACGGGACGGAACGCCGAGCGGATTCAGGCAGATATCGAGCGGGGTACCGTCTTCGAGGAACGGCATATCCTCTTCCGGCAGAATGCGGGAGACAACGCCCTTGTTTCCGTGACGGCCGGCCATCTTGTCGCCGACAGAAATCTTGCGCTTCTGTGCGATATAGCAGCGGACGATCTGATTGACGCCCGGGCCGAGCTCATCGCAGTTTTCGCGGTCGAAGATTTTGACATCGACCACGATGCCGGATTCGCCGTGCGGGACCTTCAGGGAGTTATCGCGGACCTCGCGTGCCTTCTCGCCGAAGATCGCGCGGAGCAGGCGCTCCTCGGCGGTCAGCTCGGTCTCGCCCTTCGGGGTGACCTTACCGACGAGGATATCGCCCGAATGCACCTCTGCACCGATGCGGATGATACCGTTTTCATCGAGGTCTTTGAGGGCATCCTCACCGACGTTCGGGATATCGCGGGTAATTTCCTCCGGGCCGAGCTTGGTGTCGCGGCATTCGAGCTCATATTCCTCGATGTGCACGGAGGTAAAGACGTCCTCGCGGACAAGGCGCTCATTCAGCAGAACAGCGTCCTCATAGTTATAGCCCTCCCATGTCATGAAGCCGATCAGGGCATTCTTACCGAGGGAGATTTCGCCGTCACAGGTTGCGGGGCCGTCAGCGATGACCTGACCTGCCTCGACCTGATCGCCGACATTGACGATCGGGCGCTGGTTGACGCAGGTACCCTGGTTCGAGCGCTTGAATTTGGTGAGCAGATAGGTGTGGAGGTCATCCTCACGCGGGCCGGTCTTGACGACGATCTGGTCAGCGCTGACCTCAACGACCGTACCGGCTTCCTTCGCGAGCACGCAGACGCCGGAATCGACGGCCGCCTTGTACTCCATACCGGTGCCGACGAACGGGCGCTCGGTCTTGAGCAGCGGCACAGCCTGACGCTGCATGTTCGAGCCCATGAGGGCGCGGTTCGCGTCATCGTTTTCGAGGAACGGAATCATTGCCGTCGCGACGGAAACGACCATCTTCGGGGATACATCCATGAAGTCGATCAGCGACGGATCACATTCAAGAATCTGGTCGCGGTGACGGGCAGTGACGCGCTTTCTTGCAAATTTGCCGTCCTCGGTGAGGGGCTCGTTTGCCTGCGCGACGTAGTAGGTGTCCTCGACGTCGGCGGTCATATAGACGACCTCATCCGTAATGACGCCGGTTTCTTTATCGACGCGGCGGTACGGTGCTTCGATGAAGCCGTAGATATTGATTTTCGCAAAGGATGCGAGGTAGGAGATCAGACCGATGTTCGGGCCTTCAGGGGTTTCGATCGGGCACATTCTGCCGTAGTGCGAGTAGTGAACGTCACGCACCTCGAAACCTGCGCGGTCTCTGGTCAGACCGCCGGGGCCGAGCGCGGAGAGGCGGCGCTTATGCGTCAGCTCTGCGAGCGGGTTGTTCTGGTCCATGAACTGCGACAGCGGCGAGGAGCCGAAGAACTCCTTGATTGCTGCCGTAATGGGACGGATATTGACAAGTGTCTGCGGGGTCAGTGTCTCCGCATCTGCGGCTTGCAGACCCATGCGCTCACGGATGACGCGCTCCATGCGGGCGAAGCCGATGCGGAACTGATTTTGCAGCAGCTCGCCGACCGAACGGATACGGCGGTTGCCCAGGTGGTCGATGTCATCGGTATAGCCGATGCCGTCGCAGAGATTGCAGAAGTAGCTGATCGTCGCGAAGATATCATCGCGGACGATATGCTTGGGAACGAGCACGTCCTTGTTTGCGCGGATCGCATTTGCGAGTGCTTCCGCATCGCCGTCCGCATCCTCAAGCAGCACGCGCAGCTCGCGTGCGGAGACTTTTTCGTTGATGCCGTATTCCGCAGCATCGAAGCCGTCGATGACCGCTGCTGCATACGGGGTGATATCGACCATGCCGCTGCCGAGCACCTTGACCTCGCGCTCGACATACTCAGAGATCAGCTCATGCTTCTTCTCGTCAACATGTGTCTCGCGGACCTCCGCCTTGACATATGCCTCATAGACGCCGGCCTGCTCGATCTCGGCGGCAAGCTCCTTGGTGACCTTCGTGCCGGTATCTGCGATGAGCTCGCCGGTCATGAAGCTGACGACCGGTCTGGAGAGCACCTGATCGACAAGGCGGGAGCCGATGCCGAGCTTCTTGTTGTACTTATAGCGGCCGAAACGGCAGAGATCGTAGCGCTTGGGGTCGAAGAACAGATTTTGCACCAGCGTCTTTGCGCCCTCGATCGTAGCGGGATCGCCCGGGCGGAGCTTCTTGTAGACTTCGAGCAGTGCATCGTTGATGTTCTTCTCGGCATCGTCGGTGATGCCCTCCTCCTTCTGCTCGATCGTCGCCTTTAAGCGGGGATCGTCGCCGAACAGATCGAGGATCTCCCGGTTGGTGCCCAGGCCGAGCGCACGGATGAACTTGGTGATCGGAATTTTGCGGTTCTTGTCGATCTTGACCGAGATGACGTCATTGGAATCCATTTCGTATTCCAGCCATGCGCCGCGGTTCGGGATGACGGTCGTGGTATAGAGCGTCTTGCCGGACTTGTCGCGGGTGAAGCTGTAGTAGACGCCCGGCGAACGGACGAGCTGGGAGACAATGACGCGCTCTGCGCCGTTGATCACAAAGGTGCCGCTCTCTGTCATCAGAGGCATATCGCCCATGTAGATCTCACTGGTCGTGACCTCATCGGTCTCCTGGTTCCAGAGTCTTGCCTTGACGCGCAGCGGGGCGGCGTATGTGGCGTCACGCTCCTTGCACTCGGCGATCGTGTACTTGGGATTTTCGTCGATGCGGTAGTCGATAAAGCTGAGCTGAAGATTTCCGTTATAGTCGCTGATCGAAGCGACATCGCGGAACACCTCGCGCAGACCTTCTGTCAGAAACCACTCGTAGGACTTCTTCTGAACCTCGATGAGGTTCGGCATCTGCAGGACCTCCTCGATCTTGCCGAAGCTCTTACGGGTGTTTTTTCCGACCCGAACATCCTTGACCGCGACCTGTGTCTGCACATCGGGATTGCTGTTGGGGCTCATGGGCAAAAACCTCCTGTCTTTTGTATCAAAGCGCACAGCACTTCGCAGGGGGGCTTGACAATCTGCGAAATCTGTGCTATACTATACGCGGAGAAAAGCCGCTTTGCCATAATGTGGCATTCTACTATTATAGTATGAAACGGGTTCTTTGTCAAGCGTTCTCCGAAAACTTTGTAGATTCTGCCGTGCTGCACGAGGATGCTGCGCGGCTTTTTTGTTGTATTTGCAGAATTGCGTAAATGCGGAAAAAGACCGGGATCCGTTCTGCGAAAAAAATGCGCCCCGGGATTTACTTTTTTGAAAATATGTGATATAATAGTAAAAGGTATCGCCTGCACCGGAGAGATGCTCCGTTCAGGCGGAAAATGCACCGTACAGTCACAGGATTCAGACGGACAACAGGAGGGGTACGCTATGGCCAGCATCTATACCGACGAGGAACGGGAAACCCGATATATCCGCCTGCGGAAGAAAAAACGCATCTGCGACCGGATCTTTGATATCTGTATGATCGCCGCGCTCCTGTTCGGGCTGCTGTCGGTCGGCGACACCGGTCAGATTCTGATGGGAGGACTGGGCAGCATCAATTTCGGCATGATCCTGCTGGGACTGTTCGGCCTGCTTGTCATCGCCGGCGTGGTGATCGCCGTCTACAAAAAGGACTGGCGCATTACTGCGGCCGAGCTGGTTCTGCTTCTTCTGGGCGGCTATTCGATGGCATTGACCGAAATCTCGGTTTTCATGCTCGGCGTGATTACTTTCATCACGCTGATCGGAGATGTTCTCTGGCACCGGCTCTCCGAGCAGGAGGGCTTCCCGACCTTCGAGATCGGCTACATGGAGGAGAAGGAACGGCAGAAGGCCATGCAGCGCTATGCCGAGAACCGCGCCGTCGCGGCAGGCGTCCGCGCCGAACCTGCAGCACCGGACGATGTGATGCATGATCTGCTCGATGCAGATACCGATGTGCAGAGCGTCACGCAGAAGCTCTCCGGACAGCACGACCGCTACCGCGATGCACAGGCCGTCGAGCACGGCAGAGAACAGTATGTCCCCGGCGTGATGGATACCCTCGAAGCATCTGCCGGACACCGCAATGCGCACGATGAGATAGATGATATTCTGGATTCGATGTAATACACAGAAAGGCAGGGAAACAGAAAATGGCAAATCAGGTTGAAAATCCGTTTGAGAATGAACAGCCCAAGATCGTTCATCTGCAAAAAAGCGAATCGCACTACGAATATTGCCGGATGCAGATGCATGAGATCGAACACACGCACCGCCGCACGTTTATCGCGAATTTTGCGATCTGCATTATCGTCTGTATTCTTGCAGTGTTCCGTGTTTATATCGGCGGCTTCGGCATCCTGAGCAAGCCGTACATGGAGCTCGGGAATTCCGATCAGGTCAGCAAATTCGTCGAAAGCGGTGCATTCCTCGCCGGCGGCATCTTCCAGATCATGATCGGCATGGTCATCATTGTTCTGGGCTATCTGGCATGGGCGAATTTCCATTCGCTGAACATTATCCTCGAAACATGGTATGCGGTCGTCGGCGTCTCCGGCATCATCAAGGGCGACTACATCACCGGCATCATCGGCGCAGTCGGCGCGGTGTTCTATTTCTTCTCGCTCCGTGCGATGGGACGGGAGCAGTCGCTCTCCGAAATGGACGGCTATCCCGATTTTCAGGAGAAATTTGATCTGTCCAAATCTGATATCGTCATTCAGACGCTCCTTGCGCATAAGGGCGAGCGCAGAACAAAATCCACGCTGTTCACAACCGACTATTCCCTGCGCAGAAAGAAAAAGAAGAAGAACGGCGCTGAGAATGCACCGGATGCAGACCCGGGCAAGGAGCTCGCCGAGATCCTGCAAAAGCACCTCGACGAGAAACGCAGCGGCAGCCCCGATACACAGGAGCGCGATGCCGCAGTGACCGCAGAGGCAGCGCCGGAGTCCGAAGCTGCCCTCAGCCCTGCGGAGGCAGCTTCCGCAGAGCCGGCTGAGCCGGAAGCAGAGAACGCCCCCGCCGCGCCTGCCGATGCGCAGGAAGCAAAGGCGGAAGCCGACGCGATCCTCGCGGAGGCAGAGGCCAAGGCAAAGGCCATCCTCGCTGAAGCACTCGAAAAGGCGCAGGCACTCGAAAAAACGCCCGTGCAGAGCGCGCCCGAGGCAAAGCCTGCCGCTCCGCAGAACAGCGGCAGCGGAAATCCGCAGCGCAAAAAGAAGAAGAAAAAGCTGGGCTAATAAAGATTTGGGTGGATTCTCACACAAAAAAAGTGGTTTAGAACGGTTAAATAGAATAAGGTATCGCTTCGCGATGCTATTTTGAATGGGGAAAGCAGCCCTACGGGGTACTTTCCCCAAGC